>JAPYQD010000108.1 GCA_029937335.1 Gammaproteobacteria bacterium | reverse complement strand
ACCAACACTCAAAACAATAAGTTTGTCCATATCAATCAGTCTTTCATAGGATTTTTGGATGTCTTCGGCACTAATATCTTTGATTTTGTCGGTAAAACTACTTAAATAATCCAGTGGTAGATCATAAAAGCCAATAATGGACAAATAAGTGAGGATATTGGCATTGCTCGCGGTCTCTAGAGCAAAGCCACCAATGATATTGTCCTTGCCATCTTGCAGTTTTTGGGCATCAATCGCATTATTTCTGAAATTTTTGAGCGTCTCAATAGCGATATTTTTTGCCTCAATAGCTTGATCATTTTTGGTTTGCATACGCATCATAAAAAAACCATTCGATTGCATTTTGGTGAAATAACTATAAGCCGAATACGCCAAGCCTTTTTTCTCACGAATTTCATCACTGAGGATTGAGGTAAGTCCGCTACCGCCAAAAATATGATTACCTAAATACAAAGGATAATAATCAGGATGCGAGCGATTAATACCGGCTTGACCGATGAGTAAGTGCGTTTGTTTTGATGGGAATTCGATGTGAATGGTTTGCGGTTGCTCGAGCGGTAATACGACTGAATTGGCTTTGGCTTTTTGTCCAACATTTAGTCCATGAGAGATCTGTCGTGCAATTTGCTTGGCCTTGACTTTACTAATGTCACCCACCAAAGCAATGGTGAGATTTTTAGCCACATAAAACTGTTGATAATACTGCTCTAAATCTTGCAATGAAATTTGGTTAATGCTTTTTTGTGTGCCAATTTTAGGATGTGCATAAGGATGGTCGACAAATACTGCTTTATCAAAAGCAAGCGATGCAATATTGGCAGGTGATTGTTTGCCAGCCTCAATGGATCGTAAAGTTTGGCGTTTTTCACGCGTGAGATATTTTTGTTTAAAACTTGGCTGGGTAATCACCTCGGTAAAAGTATCAAGCGATTTTTTTAAGATCGATTGTCGCGTTAATGTACGCAACGACACAATCGACATATCTTTAAGTGAACTGGTCGAGAACTGTGCACCGACTGCTTCAAACGCATTAATGATTTGCTCTTCATTGTGATATTTAGTCGCTGTACCGAGTAGCGCACTGGTAAGCGATGCCAAACCAAATTGATCGCCATCTCTGGAAGCGGCGGCATCAAAATTAAGCGCGATATCGAGTATCGGCAAACCTTTGGTTTGTGCAAAAAACACTTTAGCGCCCTCAGGGGTTGTCCAATGTTGAATATCAAGCTTAGCTTGAGCAGAACTTGCAAATAATAGCAATAAAACTAAAATTCTCATTTCACCCCCTGTGGGATTAGCTCAACCGAATTGGCATCATAAAAATTTAGATAGTGTTTGGCAATTGCTGAAACTTCAGTTGCACTAATGCTGTTCATGTTGTCCACATAAGTAAACATCTTATCAATGCCTAAACCCACCGTTGAAAGCATACCTAAATAGTACGATTGGGTGGATATTTGATCTTGCTCAAAGATAAAATCAGCCTCGAGCTGTGCCTTAGTACGAGACAACTCCCCTTGAATAAAATCAGGGTTATTGATTAACTCAACCACTTGGGCTTTAATAGCTTTGAGCACCGTGTCATTACTCACACCATTAGCCGGAATAAAGCTAAGCGTAAATAAGGTGTCATACTTATCATACAAACGATAGCCTACGCCGATACTTGAGGCGATTTGTTGATTTCTAATGAGCGACTTAGATAAGCCATTATCCAGAACATACGCTAGCATTTCGAGCTTGTAAGGGGTGCTTTTATCTGTGGCAGTTTTTAAACTCGGTGCAGGAAAAGACAACACGTAAAACGGCAACTCGGCTTTAAGTTTTAATACTTTAGAATTCCCCTTCAGTGTGGTCGCTGTTCGGTCTGACGATTTGATATTTGGATTAAAGGCATAATCACCAAAATATTGTTTTGCTAAATGAATGACTTCAGTTGGATCTACATCGCCTACCACGACCAATGTGGCGTTATTAGGGGCGTAATATTTCTCATACCAAACTCTAAGGTCATTTAAGCTATAGGTTTCTATGTCTTGTTGAAAACCAATCACTGGTGAGTGATACGCGCCTTTTTCATCAAACGAGATCAAACGTAGATTTTCATAAACTTTTGAATTGGGTTTGTCTTCTACGCGCATACGTCGCTCTTCAATCACCACTTGTCGTTCTTTAGTGAGTTCTTGATTAGAAAAAGTTAGATTACGCATACGATCTGCTTCCATCTTGATGGCTAACTCAAGCTTAGATTTGTGCATTTTTTGATAATAAGCGGTAAAGTCTTTTGAGGTAAAGGCATTTTCATCGCCACCATTCCTGGCAATAATTTGTGAAAACTCGCCTGATTTATAAGTGCGAGTACCTTTAAACATCATGTGTTCTAACATATGAGAAACACCTGTTGTAGGGCGTGATTCATCACTAGCACCGACTTTATACCAAAGCTGGGAGATAAACACCGGTGCGCGTTGATCCACCTTAACCACAATCTTTAACCCATTGTCTAATGTGGCCTGGGTAATGCCTTGATTAGCTAAATGATTATTTGCCAATGCAAATAAAGAATGAAACAAACCAAAGAATAGTAAAATTAACGCTTTCATATTTCAATCATTATAGCCACAAGCCTTGTTTAATTTTTTAAAAAAAGATAAATCTCAAACAAAAGAAAAGTCTGTTTCACTGAAAGAGCGCTTAGTTAAATCAAGACAAAAGCTTGGGTCTGGCTTGTCTGCGTTATTATTAGGCAAAAAAGAAATTAATGACGACCTGCTCGATGAGTTAGAAACTTTGCTTATTACTGCTGATATCGGTATCAACACCACCGACAAGGTGCTAGAAAGTGTACGCAAAAATGCCTCACGAAAAACACTGAAAGACTCAAACAATTTGTATCAATTTTTAAAAGATGAATTATCCAAACTACTGATTAAAGATAATCAACTAGATAC
>JAPYQD010000107.1 GCA_029937335.1 Gammaproteobacteria bacterium | reverse complement strand
ATGCAAAAAGCAGCCGATATTTCTGTCAATGCACACCAATTAGCCATGCAGCAAACACGCGCCGATTTATTTGAATTCGAAGTGGCGAGTGTCTTCGACGCTGAGTTTAGAAAAAATAACACAGAGCACGCTTACACGCCGATTGTTGCTAGCGGTGAAAATGCCTGCGTGTTGCACTATATTGAAAACAACAAAGTTTTAAATGACGGTGATTTATTACTGATTGACGCTGGCTGTGAGGTTGAGGGCTACGCCTCAGATATCACTCGAACTTTTCCAGTGAACGGCACATTTAGCAAGGCCCAACGACAAATCTACCAAATTGTACTCGATGCTCAATTGGCTGCTATTGAAAGTATTAAGCCAGGGGTGATGGTGGTTAAACCCCATCAAATTGCCACTCACGTCATTCAGCAAGGATTGATTGATTTAGGCATCTTACAAGCTGATGGTGACTTATCACAGTTCTATATGCATGGCACAGGGCACTATCTTGGGCTTGATGTGCACGATGTAGGCGCCTATCAAAAAAATGACCAACATCGCCAATATGAAACAGGCATGGTCACCACTGTCGAACCAGGCATTTACATTCGCAAGGATGATAAAATCAACCCAATTTATTGGGGCATTGGTATCAGAATTGAAGATGATATTTTAATCACTAACAATGGAAACACAGTATTAACCGGCGCATTGGTTAAAGAAATTAACGACATAGAATCATTAATGAGAGAGAAATGAACATACAACAAGCAATAAAAGCAGTCATTGCAAAACAAGATCTAACTGAAAACGAAATGCACGCCGTGATGAGCGATATCATGACCGGTAAAACCACCGACGCACAAATTGGTGGTTTTTTAGTGGGCTTGTCCATGAAAGGAGAAACAGTTGCCGAGATTACCGCCGCAGCAAAAGTAATGCGATCATTAGCAACGGGTGTGCAAATCCACCACCCAAAGTATTTGGTCGATACTTGCGGCACGGGTGGTGATGGCTTAGGTTTATTTAATATTTCAACCGCTTGTGCCTTTGTTGTCGCAGCAGCAGGTGGCCAAGTGGCCAAGCATGGCAATCGCTCTATTTCTTCTAAATCAGGTAGTGCCGATGTTTTAGAGGCAGCAGGCGTAAACTTAGAGATGAGCCCTGAGAAAATCAGTAAATGTGTTGAAAAAATCGGCGTGGGCTTTATGTTTGCCCCGGCGCACCACTCGGCCATGAAGCACGCCATTGGCGCACGTAAAGACCTAGCCGTACGCACTATTTTTAATGTGCTGGGCCCGCTCACTAATCCAGCAAAAGCACCGCATCAAATCATGGGCGTGTATGACAAAAATTTAGTCGAGCCTATTGCTAATGTACTTAAAAGCCTTGGGTCTAAGCACGTAATGGTGGTACATTCTAAAGACGGCTTGGATGAAATCTCCATCGCGGATGACACCTATGTTGCAGAATTAAAAGATGGTGCTGTCACCACTTACACTATCAACCCTACAGAATTCGGTTTTCCTTTAGGTGATCTAAACGATATTAAAGCTGATGATGCTGATAGCTCACTAAAGCTCATTCAACAAGCACTTGATGGTAAAGATGGCACTGCTAAAAACATTATTGCACTAAATTCAGGCGCTGCAATCTACGTCTCTGGCATGGCAAAATCTTTACAAGCCGGGATCAATACAGCGCTTGAGATTTTAAACGGCGGCGCTGCCCATCAGAAATTAGACGACTTCGTTCGTGAATCAACTGGTTGTTAAAACACACTCAAGGAACTTAAAAATGGATAAAGACACTAACCTAATTTGGATTGATTTAGAGATGACTGGCCTATTGCCAGAGAAAGACGTTATTATCGAAATTGCAACCATTGTTACCGACAAAGACCTTAACGTATTAGCTGAAGGCCCGGCATTGGCCATTCACCAAAGCAGCACAATCTTAGCGGGCATGGATGAGTGGAATACTGAACACCATGGTAATTCTGGCTTGGTTCAGCGCGTTAAAGACAGTGAGATATCCACCAAACAAGCGGAAATCCAGACCCTTGATTTTTTACAAAAATATGTCAACCCAGGCGTCTCGCCGATGTGTGGCAATAGCATTTGTCAGGATAGAAGATTCTTGTACAACTACATGCCCAAATTAGAGCAATTCTTTCATTATCGACACATTGATGTCACCACTCTTACAGAGTTAGTCGTGCGCTGGAAGCCTGAAGTTAAAATGGTACGAGAAGGAGAATCTGCACACTTGGCGTTATCAGATACTCACGATTCTATTAAACAGTTAAAACATTATCGAGATGTCTTTATTAATGTCTAACACTTGGCATTCACCTGCGAAAATTAACCTATTTTTGCACATCAATTCTAAACGCGAAGACGGTTACCATAATCTACAAAGTATTTTCCAATTACTGGATTATTGCGATGAATTAAGTTTTAACATCAGACAAGATGGTGTGATAGCACGCACCAGTGGCAATGAAGCCGTGCCTGAAGATCAAGATCTAATTATTAGAGCAGCCAAAGCATTACAAACAGCAACCAATACAAAACTTGGTGCTGATATTTCTGTGGTTAAAAGCATTCCTGCTGGCGGTGGTTTGGGTGGTGGCAGTTCTAATGCCGCCACCACATTGATTGCACTTAATCAATTATGGAACACAGGATATTCAAAACAACAACTCTCAACAATCGGCTTAGCGCTCGGTGCTGATGTGCCTATTTTTATTGCTGGTCATAGTGCTTGGGCCGAAGGTGTGGGTGAAATTCTCACCCCCATGAGCTTGCCCAAGCACCATTTTTTAATCGTTTCAATCAACAAACATATCTCGACTGGAGAAATATTCTCTCACAAGGCATTGACAATGACGCCATTGATAGGGAAAATATGCGACTTCTCAGAGTTAATCAATCCACACAATGATTGTCTTGAGGCGGCCATAGAT
>JAPYQD010000106.1 GCA_029937335.1 Gammaproteobacteria bacterium | reverse complement strand
TTTTGTATGGTAATGCTGGACGGTGCATATCATCTAGGAATGCGTTTACTAATGTACGTAATGCTGCTTGCTCGTTTGTGTTTGACATTTCACAACGCGCTGCACCAACACATGACATACCCGTACGTACTGCAGGACCAGCACCACCCATATCAAAGCCAATCTCGTTAAGCTCGTTGAAAATAGTTTGTGTTGTTTCTTCAGTTGCGCCTTGGAACATAATGTCGCCAGACTGACCGTGAAATGCAATCAAACCAGAACCACCGTTATCAACAAATGTATCACACATGTTTCTTAAAAGATCTGATGTGTAGTGCATGCCTGCTGGTGGTTGAATTCTTAATGTATGGAACTCAGCTGCATCTTTAAATTTATAGTCGCCGTTTTCATCTTTAAGCTCATTGAAACGTGGAATTACACCACCACCATAACCGATAACACCAACGGTGCCACCTTTCCAGTAACCTTTTTTAGTTACGTATGATGTTTCTAATGTTGCTAAAACGTCGCGTACCATGCCAGCACCTGCGTGATCGTCTTGTGCTAATCTTTTAAGGCCGGTTACAAACGAAGGCCATGGACCATTTTCCAACTCATCGAGGTTGGGGGTGTTGTATAGCTCTTTTGCCATTTTATTTCTCCAGTATATTTAATAAATCTTCTGATCTTAAAAAAAGAAGATGTGAACGGGACAAATTATACTTGGAATGTAAGTAATACCACCCTTTATTAGTGGTATTTTTGACTACCCCTTAGGGGATATAAATAGGGGATAAGATTAGAAAACTAAGTCTAATGATGGGTTAAATATTGATCGACTTTCTCGGCAACACCACGGCCTTCATGAATTGCCCACACTACTAATGATTGGCCACGACGGCAATCTCCAGCAGTAAATACACCCTTTTTAGAAGTAAGGTATTCGCCATAAGTAGCCTGATAATTGCCACGGGCGTCAAGCTTAATATCAGCGTCATCACTCAAATAATGCTCTGGTGAGACAAAACCCATAGATAACAATACTAATTGCGTGTCCCAAGTTTTTTCACTACCTTCAATTTCAATCAGTTGACCGTCTTTAAAATCAACATTTACCGTATTAAGGCCTGTGACTTTACCCGCGTCATCTTTGATGAAAGATTTAGTCATTAAATGATATTGCCTTGGGTCGTTGCCAAATACTTGCGCCGCTTCTGCATGACCGTAATCAACACGATAAATCAGTGGCCATAACGGCCAAGGATTATTATCTGCACGGTCTTGTGGTGGCTTACCCATCAGTTCAAAATTCACAATTGATTTAGCACCTTGGCGTAGTGCTGTACCAATACAGTCTGTACCGGTATCACCACCACCAATCACAATCACATCTTTACCTTTGGCAGATAAGTCAGAATCATCTGCATGGCCAGTGTCTAATAAACTTTTGGTATTTTTAGATAAATACTCCATTGCCATGTGCACGCCATCAGCGTCACGATTAGCTACTGGCAAATCACGCGCTTGAGTTGCACCGGTGGTAAACACCAAAGCATCAAACTCTTTTTGTAAATCGGCGGTAGTGGTGTCTTGGCCAACATTAACGTTGGTGATAAATTCAACACCAGAATCTTTAAGTAAATCAACACGGCGATCCACCACATCTTTACCGAGCTTCATATTGGGAATACCATACATCAGTAATCCGCCAATACGGTCATCACGTTCAAATACAGTGACGCTATGGCCAATTTTATTAAGTTCGTCTGCTGCTGCTAAGCCCGCAGGGCCAGAACCGATAATGGCAATTTTCTTGCCGGTGCGATACTCCACCATGTGTGGCTGGATCCAGCCTTCTTCAAAACCACGATCAATAATTGTTTGCTCAATATTTTTAATGGTGACAGCAGGATTGTTAATGCCAAGCACACAAGAGCCTTCACAAGGTGCCGGACAAACTCGACCGGTAAATTCTGGGAAATTATTAGTCTTGTGTAGGCGAATTAATGCTTCTTGCCACTTATCGTTATAAACCAGGTCATTCCATTCAGGAATTAGATTATCAACCGGACAACCGTTTTCTGATTGGCAAAATGGCACGCCGCAATCCATACACCTTGCGCCCTGCTCTTGCAATTGTGCAATGTTATGTGTGCCTGTGAAAATTTCACCATAATCTTTAATACGTAGCTCAACTGGGCGATAATCCTCAGTCTTTCTATCAAATTCTTTAAAGCCAGTTACTTTTCCCATCACTCTCAAACACTTAAAACTAAAGCACATAATTATGCCATATTTAGCTCGGGCTATTCTCTTGTTTAGCAATCAGAATGACTGTATAATTGCCCCTTTTTACAGAACTAACCTATAGGAAACACTCTCATGAATTTAATTGATCAAATTGAGAACGAACAACTAAGATCAGATATCCCTGAATTTTCATCAGGTGATACCGTTATTGTACAAGTTAAAGTGCGTGAGGGTGACCGTGAAAGACTACAGGCATTCGAAGGTGTTGTTATCGCTAAGAAAAACCGTGGTATCGGCTCAGCATTTACTGTGAGAAAAATCTCTCATGGTGAAGGTGTTGAAAGAGTTTTCCAAACACACTCAAAAATGATTGATTCAGTAGAAGTTAAGCGTCGCGGTAAAGTTCGTCAAGCGAAGCTATATTACCTTCGTGAGTTAACCGGTAAGAAAGCAAGAATTAAAGAAAAATTAGCTAAGCGATAAGTCTTAGTTTTTTCCAATAAAAATGCCGGTCTTTACCGGCATTTTTTATGCCATAATTTCAAACCGTGAACAACACAACTTTAATTGAAAATTTTTTAGATTATTATTGGCTGTCCTCTGGCGCAAGTCAAAACACGCTAAGTGCTTATCAATCAGACCTTAAGTTATTTTCAAAATGGCTAGATGGTGATCTTTCTCATATTGACAGCACCCATATCAATGATTACTTCAAGCACAGACAACTCAGTGCTGCCAC
>JAPYQD010000105.1 GCA_029937335.1 Gammaproteobacteria bacterium | reverse complement strand
TCTTGCCCTGTTGGCTTTAAAAATGGCACCACAGGCTCGCTTAGTGTGGCGATTGATGCGATTAAATCAGCTAATAACCCTCACCATTTACTCTCTGTTAATAAGGAGGGTGGCGTTTCTCATTACACCTCATCAGGCAATGAAACAGCACATATTATTTTACGTGGTGGTGCTGACGGGCCAAATTATGACAGAGAGTGCATTAAAAAAACTCGTAACAAACTCAGAGAAGAAGGCTTGTTAGCAAAAATTATGGTAGATTTCTCTCATGCTAATTCGCAAAAACAGTTTAAAAATCAACTGCTAGTCGGAGATGAGATATCTAAACAAATTAGTGCCGGATCACAGGATATTTTTGGGGTAATGATTGAGTCGCACATTAATGAGGGGAACCAAGCTGTTGGCCCTCTAAAATCACTTAAATACGGGGTTAGTATTACCGACAGTTGTATTGGTTGGGATGATACTGAAACCCTGCTTAAAACATTGGCACAAGCTGTACAAAAAAGAAACGCATAAGTCATTGATTTTTAATTAATTTTTTTAATTATTTTTTTTATAAAAAACACCATTTTATTTCCACATTTTTGTTGTGTGAAAATACCAGTTAGGGTACAATTAAAGCCAATCTAATTAAGCCTTTTTTGTATGTCTGAAAACACTGATAATCCAGAAAGTTTCGAGCCTAATTTTCCCATAGTTACCATTGAAGATGAGATGCGAGATTCCTATTTGGAATACGCAATGAGCGTCATCGTTGGTCGTGCTTTGCCTGATGTTCGAGATGGCCTCAAGCCGGTGCATCGTCGAGTGCTTTACGCAATGGAAGTATTGGGCAATGACTATAACAAATCTTACAAAAAATCAGCCCGTATTGTCGGTGACGTGATTGGTAAATATCACCCGCATGGTGACACAGCCGTATACGACACCATTGTACGTATGGCACAACCATTTTCAATGCGTAACATTTTAATCGATGGTCAAGGTAACTTTGGTTCGGTTGATGGTGATTCGGCAGCAGCAATGCGTTATACGGAAATCCGTATGGCTAAGCTTTCACACGAATTATTACGTGATCTAGAAAAAAACACGGTTGATTTTAATGAAAACTACGATGGCTCTGAATCTGAGCCATCAGTACTTCCAACCCGTGTGCCAAACTTATTAGCCAATGGTTCATCTGGTATTGCCGTTGGTATGGCGACTAACATCCCGCCGCATAATCTAGGCGAAGTGATTGAAGCTTGCCTTAGAACCATCGACAATGAAAACATCACCGTTGATGAGTTATTAGAAGTTATGCCAGGGCCAGACTTTCCAACAGCCGGTATTATCAATGGTGCTAGCGGTATTCGCCAAGCTTATGAAACCGGCAAAGGTAAAATTTACTTACGTTCAGTTTCCCATGTTGAGGGTGAAGACAAGCAAAGCATTGTGGTGACGGAATTACCTTATCAAGTCAACAAGGCCAAACTCATTGGTAAGATTGCTGAGTTGGTTAAAGACAAGCGCATTGATGGTATTACTGGCCTTCGAGATGAGTCTGACAAAGATGGTATGCGTATGGTGGTTGAACTTCGTCGTGGCGAAGTGCCAGAAGTTATGCTCAATAATCTTTACAAGTTGACCGAAATGCAAACCGTATTCGGCATCAACATGGTGGCAATTGACAAAGGCATGCCGAAGCTTATGACGCTCAAAGGCATCCTAGATGCGTTTATTGCGCATCGTCGTGATGTGGTGACCCGTCGTTCTATCTTTGATCTAAACAAAGCCAGAAACCGTGCTCACTTGTTAGAGGGTTTATCGGTTGCATTACATAACATTGATGAAATCATCGAGTTGATTAAAGCCGCAGCCAATCCTACCGAAGCAAAAATCAGTCTAGCAACTAAAACGTGGCAAGGTTCTGTGATTAAAGAGCTTATTGGTGATCGAGATATGGCGATGTTTAAGCCAGAAGATTTACCAGCAGAGTTGGGTTTGCAAGCCAGCGGTGATTACCAGCTATCACAAAAACAAGCGCAAGCCATTCTCGACCTTAAACTTCATCGTTTAACGGGTTTAGAAAAAGACAAGATTTTCGATGAATTTAATGAATTATTAGAGCGCATTAAATACTTATTAGATATCTTGCAAAATCCTGACAGACTGATGCAAGTGATTCGTGACGAACTGATTGAGATTCGTGACAACTTCGCAAATGCTCGAATGACTGAGATCCTTGAACATAAGATCGATTTAACGCTTGAAGACTTAATCGCCCAAGAAGAGCGCGTAGTGACACTGTCTCATGGTGGTTATGTGAAGGCGCAATCGCTGAGTGATTATCAAGCACAACGTCGTGGCGGTAAAGGCAAAGCAGCGACGAAGATGAAAGACGAAGACTTTGTTGATCAACTGTTTGTGGCTAACTCCCACGATACCGTGTTGTGTTTCTCATCTACGGGTAAGGTGCATTGGCTCAAAGTTTATGAATTACCAATGGCATCACGTACTGCACGTGGTAAGCCAATTATCAATCTATTGCCACTGGAAAAAGAAGAAGTTATTAACGCAATCTTGCCGGTATCAGAATTTGACGAAGCACAGTTTGTGTTTATGGTAACCAGTAGTGGTACTTGTAAAAAAACTTCATTGATGAATTTTGCCCGTCCAAGAAAAGGTGGCATCATTGCCATTGAACTCAGAGATGGTGACAAACTGGTTGGTGTAGAAATTACCTCTGGCGAGCACGATATTATGTTGTTCTCAGCCAACGGTAAATCAATTAGATTTAAAGAGTCTGACGTGCGCGCAGTGGGCCGTACTGCTATCGGTGTACGCGGTATCAAGCTCAAGGATGACGAAGTAGTATCATTGATTGTTGCAGAACAAGATAGCTCAATTCTAACAGCTACTGAAAAAGGTTACGGCAAACGTACCGCCTTAGATGAATACCGTGCACAAGCGCGTGGTGGTTCGGGTGT
>JAPYQD010000006.1:5687-18174 GCA_029937335.1 Gammaproteobacteria bacterium | reverse complement strand
ATTGGGTGATGTCTTTTTAACCAGTGCTATTGGATCAAAATTTCCAGCTGGTTATCCTGTGGGTAAAGTCACACATGTAGAGCAACACACTGACGATCCATTTTTACATATTGAACTTACGCCCATACAAAAAACCGAGCAGTTAGAATTTGTTCTTATTGGGGGGAGTGACTAACAATGAAAACTCAACGACCTTATATCTTTTTAACAAAAATCACTTTTTTTGCACTTATTATTAGTGCATTGCCCTTGTCTCAAACTGTATTAGAAGCTTCACCTTTTTGGTTGTTGTTGTTTTTTATTTACTGGCTAACTTATTTTCCAGCCAAAGCTCAATTTTTCTTGGCCTTATTGTTGGGTGTATTACTCGATATATTGCAAGGTGATACCTTGGGGCAAAACGCTTTAGCATTGATCTTAAGCAGTGCCTTTATTGTAAATGTTAAGCAGTCTTTCTTTGTTTCTAATTTGAGCACACAGCAAGTTTATGTTTTTGTTGCATCAAGTATTTATCTAGGTTTGTTCTTATTGGTGCACACTTTAATCCAAGGATTTAATTTTAGTTATTATTTATTATTTGCACCTTTAACAGGTGCGTTATTTTGGCCTTTGGTCAAGTTAGCACTGTCAAAGTTCAAACACCAATAAAAATACACTTATGGAAAAGATTAGTAACATTGCACTAGAAAATAAAATTTTCTCAAGCAGAGTGTTAATGGCCTTCTTATTTATTCTGGTTATTACATCGGTGCTAATTCTTAGACTTTATAACTTACAAATTAGTAATCACGATTATTATGCAGAAGAGGCATTGGGTAATCAAATGCGTACTTTACCTATTACCCCCACTCGTGGAAAAATATTTGACCGAGATGGAAAAGTTATTGCCACCAATCAACCCTCATACAAGCTCACGCTTACCCCTGAAAAAACCAAAAATATTGCCAAAATGCTGCAATCACTCAAGCAATCAGGTTTTATCGATGAAGACGATATTAAACTATTTTACAAAAACAAAAAACGTTACAAAAAATTCCACAATATTCCGCTTAAACATGACCTTGGTGAACAACAGGTGGCTAAATTCCTAGTTAGTAATAAATTTATCGGTGTGGATGTAGAGCCCTACTTTCATAGAATCTATCCTCACAACGGCTCCAGTGTTCACGTAGTTGGCTATGTTTCTAGAATGAATAAAAAAGATAAATCCTTTTATGACAAGCAAAATTATCTCGGCACCTCTTTTGTTGGGAAAACTGGTATTGAAAAACAATATGAAGTTCTGTTACACGGGAAAAGTGGCAAAAAACAAATTGAGAGAAATGTCACTGGCCGTGTGATCGACACACAAATTCTTCAAGCAGCAGAAAATGGTAAGGACTTGTATTTAAGTATTGATTTAGACATGCAGAAAAAAGCAGAATCATTACTTGAAGGTAAGCGCGGGTCAATTGTTGTAGTTGATGTAACTAATGGCGAAGTACTTACCATGGTAAGTACTCCAATTTATAACCCTAATTGGTTTGTTAGCGGTATTTCTCACGCCAACTACAAACTACTACAAACCTCTAAAGACATCCCGCAACTCAATCGTGCTATTCAAGGCTTGTATCCGCCGGGCTCCACTGTTAAGCCTATGGTTGCCTTAGCGGGGCTTGAGAGTAATACTATTACCAGCCATAGTAAAACTTTTTGCCCTGGTTATTACAAACTCCCTAACGTAAAACGCAAGTTTAACGACTGGAAGCGTAGTGGTCATGGTGTAGTTGATGTTAAGGCTTCAATCGCTCAATCTTGTGATGTGTTCTTTTATGACTTAGCCAATAAAATGGGTATCGATGCATTGCATGATAATTTAAAACACTTTAGCTTTGGTGAAAAAACAGGTGTCGACATCCCGGGTGAACGTGGCGGTATTTTGCCTTCAAAATCTTGGAAAAAAATCAACAGAGATGAGCCTTGGTATCGAGGGGAGACACTCATTGCTGGTATTGGACAAGGTTTTATGACCAGTAGCCCCTTGCAACTTGCAGTCGCTACAGCAGCTTTAGCGAACAAGGGTGTAATCTACCAACCAAAAATACTTAAGAATATTCAATCATCTAACCAAGTGATTGAAGAAGTTGATAACGGCCTTCACCGACAAATACCCATCAAAAATATTCATAACTGGGAAGATGTTATTGAGGGCATGAGACAAACTGTTTACGCCCCTAAAGGCACTGCTAGAAAGCTAAATAAAGGGCTAACCTACACCTTAGCGGGCAAGACTGGTACAGCGCAAGTATTTGGTCTAGATGCTGAAGAACAATACATTGCTGCCAACCTAGATGAACGCCTTAGAGATCACGCACTGTTTACCGGATTTGCACCAGTTGAAAATCCAAAAATTGCCATCTCGGTGATTGTGGAAAACGCAGGTAGTGGCAGCTCTAAAGCGGCACCACTTGCTAGAGAAGTGTTAGATATCTATTTTAAAAAACAAACTATCCACTAATACAATCTTTAATGGTTTTCTCATCAACTGGGAAAGTTAGCGTTGCATCCATTCGATAGCGCTGTTTAAGCTGATTAAGCTGTGGCTGGTTAATTTTGTCATACAAGATAATGATTTTAACTTCAGGAGAGCTGCTCTCCAAAGTGGCCAATAAAGATTCAATATTACTTACTCGATCACGAAATTCAGGGTTATGACTAAACTCGGCCACCAAGACTTGGTACTTGTTTTTCTTGGCTAACTTAACGGCTTTTCTTTGCGAATCTTCAAAATCAACATTAAACCCTAAGTTAACAAATAACGGGGTGAAATCATCGAATCCTCCTTCATCAACAAAAAACAATAATTGCTTATCCACCCACGCCATCCTGCAAGGTATAAAAATTTTGTTTAAATTTTGCAAAAGCATTGTGTTTAATAGCATCACGCATTTGCGCCATTAAATCTTGATAGTAATATAAATTATGAACGGTGGCTAAGCGAGCACCCAATATTTCATTTTTACGTTGCAAATGATGCAAATATGAGCGTGAATAGTTTTGACAAGTATAGCAATGACAGTTTTCATCCAGTGGTTTTGTGTCTAGTTTATATTGCGCATTTCGAATTTTAACAATACCAACTGAGGTGAATAAATAGCCATTACGTGCATTACGTGTTGGCATGACACAATCAAACATATCAATACCACGCTCAACCGCCTCAACCAAATCTTTTGGTGTGCCCACACCCATTAAATATCTAGGCTTATCATCAGGTAATTGCTCGGGTAAATAATCCAACACCTTTATCATTTCATCTTTAGGCTCGCCGACACTTAAACCACCAATGGCATAGCCATCAAAATCCATATCAACCAAAGCCTGAGCAGATTCACAACGTAAATCTTCAAACATACCACCTTGCACAATACCAAACAAGGCGTTTTTATTGTCTAATTTTTCATGCTCTGCTTTTGAGCGCTTAGCCCAGCGAAGTGACAACTGCATTGACTGATCTGCGGTTGCTTTATCAGCTGGATACGGTGTGCATTCGTCAAAAATCATGACAATATCAGAGCCTAATTTTTTTTGTATTTGTATGGACTCTTCTGGCCCCATGAAAATCTTATCACCATTTTTAGGTGAACGAAAATCCACGCCTTTTTCACTAATCTTGCGCATGTCACCCAAACTAAAAACCTGAAAACCACCAGAATCAGTCAATATCGGCCCTTGCCAATGCATAAAATCATGCAAATCTCCATGGGCTTCAATAACTTGTGTACCTGGCGTAATATCTAAATGAAAGGTGTTGCCCAAAATAATTTGCGCGCCAATCTCAACCACTTCTTCAGGTGTCATCGCCTTAACTGTGCCGTAAGTACCAACCGGCATAAAGGCAGGAGTCTCAACCTTGCCACGTTCAAAAGTCATCTGACCACGGCGTGCTTTTTGGTCAGTATTGTTTAGTTTAAATTTCATGATTGTTGTTTTGAGGTGTCTTTAGATTGCAACTGCCAAAGTTGTGCATACTTACCATTATTTGACAATAATGCTTCGTGCGTACCACTTTCAATAATTGCACCATCACCAAGAACGATAATTTTATCAGCATCCTTAATGGTTGATAGGCGATGCGCAATCATAAAGGTTGTGTGTTGATCTGAGAAGCCGTTCAATGCTTTTTGTACCATTTTTTCAGAATACGAATCTAGCGCTGAGGTGGCTTCATCAAAAATCAAAATGGGTGGATTTTTTAACAACACTCTGGCAATGGCCAACCGTTGTTTTTCACCGCCTGAAAGCTTGAGTCCGCGCTCACCTACTAGTGTGTCATACCCTTGTGGTAGTTGATCAATAAACTCATCAATAAAGCTTAATTTAGCGACTTGCTTTACTTCTTCCATGCTGGCATCTTGCTTGCCATAAGCAATGTTGTAATAAATGCTCTCATTAAACATAACTGTGTCTTGTGGCACCACACCAATGGCAGTTTGTACCGAATGCTGTTGATGGGTTTTAATATCCTGTCCATCGATCATAATTGAACCAGAACTCACGTCATAAAAACGAAACAACAATTTCGCTAACGTTGATTTACCAGAGCCAGATTGCCCTACAATAGCAACTTTTTGCCCCGGCTCAATAGTAAAGCTAATGTCTTTTAAAACTTTATTTTTTCCTGGATAGGCAAACGACACTTGGTTAAATTCGACCCTGCCTTGCGTCACTTTGAGTACAGGTGCGCCCTGCTCATTACTTACTTTTGGGGTTTGGTCAAGCAAATCAAACATGTTATTCATGTCGATAAAATTGTGTTTAATTTGTCGATAAACAATACCCAAACTACCCAATGGCATAAACAATTGTAACAGTAAGGCCTGAATCATAATCATATCACCTAGACTAAGGTTTTGATCCACCACACCTTGCGCTGCCGTAATCAAAATAACGGTCACACCAAGGGCGATCACCGCACCTTGAATAAAATTAAGTGCTGTCATTGAAGTAAAACTTTTAGTAGCAACATCTTCCCAGCGTGCCATGGTATTGTCATAACGATTCACTTCAAAGTCTTCACGGTTGAAATATTTAACTGTTTCGTAATTAATCAGGCTATCCACTGCATTGGTATTGGCTTCGGACTGCATGTCGTTCATTTGATAACGATACTTCATGCGCCAAGTGGTAATTGCCAAGGTTAGTGCAATATAGAACACAACAGTCAAAAGAGAAATCAGCGCAAAAAAGGAATCGTAATTTATCCATAAAAGCCCAATCACTAAGCAAATTTCAAAGAACGATGGGATGATGTTAAACACGAAAATAGACAATAAAGTCGATACACTTTGCGTACCTCTATCAATATCTCGGGTAATACCACCAATACGTCTATCAAGGTGGAAAGACAAATCTAGTGTGTGTAAATGTTTAAACACGCCGAGCGCAATAAGGTGCATGGCGTGATAACGAACCTTGGCAAAAATCGCATCCCTAAGCTCATTGAATAACGAGCTTGCCAATCGAAGCGAGCCGTAAGCAAACAACATACCCAATGGCAAAATCATTAGAACATTGGTTTGATCTAATGAATCAACAATTTCTTTTAAAACAACAGGTACTGCTACATTAGCTAACTTAGCAGCAATTAAGAATAACGTCGCCCAAATCACGCGAGTGCGCATCTTCAGCAGGTAAGGCAATAACTTTTTTAAAACCTTAATGTCTCGGGTTTTAAAATCGTATGCTTGTGTTTGTCTAGCGGTACCGTGCATCATTAATAGGATAGTCATCGGGCAAAATTGCACCTTTTTCTAGAGCAATCTTTAACACATCATTGGCTCTAAATTGTTCAGGTCTTTGTAAGAGTTCTTGCTGCCAAAAAGCGTGCATTTCACACATTTGTGGGTGGGTGTGATTACACCCAAGCACATGAAAACTGCACTCACCTACTCGCCATGGACCATCACCTGTAATCTCGCCTTCAATCAAGTGAATACTGTACTTAGGATCCTTTTCCCAAAATAGCTCAAAGTACAAAACACCTTTTGAATGTTGGAAAATTTCCTCAATCACGCGCGATTCACCGTTTGGATATTTGATGTAAAGTGGAGAATGTAGGGTAAATATTTTATTCATGACTGAATGCTTGGTTGATTTGTTCAAAATCAAAGCCTCTGGATTGTAAAAATCGTTTTTGTTTGGCTTGCTCTTTGTAGTCACTAGGGATTTCATCTCCATATTTAGTCACTCTTATTTGTTGAGCCAAAGCGTAAAAATCATACATCGATAAATCAAAATGACTGATACCACGCTGCTTAAGATCAACAGATATTTTGATTGGCCCTTTGCCTTGGTTAAAGCGCATTTGGATAAACTCAGCAGCAAAACGCTCATCACTTTGATAATTTTGCTCAATCAATAAATCAAGTGCTTGTTCAATATCAGCACGATCAAAATCTTTATTGGTTAATTTTTGTGTAAGTTCAACAACAGAATGTTCGCGTCTAACCAACATCTGCATCGCAGCAGCGTAACATTTTTCTTTACTTGGTGTCGTCACCGTCACTCATTAACTTTTCGCGAATTTTAGCTTCGATGCTTTGACTTAACTTAGTATTTTCTATCAAATAATCTCTAGCATTGTCTTTACCTTGGCCAATACGCTCACCCTCAACGCTATACCAAGCACCGGCTTTTTCAACAAAGCCGTGAGTAACACCCAAATCAATAATTTCACTTTCACGTGAAATACCTTGGTTATACAAAATTTGGAATTCAGCTTGTTTAAATGGAGGTGCAACTTTGTTTTTCAATACTTTAACACGTGTTTCATTACCTAAAATTTCATCACCTTTCTTAATTGCACCAATACGGCGAATATCCAAACGCACTGAGGCGTAGAATTTCAGCGCATTACCGCCCGTTGTGGTTTCGGGGTTGCCAAACATGACGCCAATCTTCATGCGTAATTGGTTAATAAAGATCACCATGGTGTTGGTTTTTTTAATGTTTGAGGTTAATTTTCTTAATGCTTGTGACATCAATCTGGCTTGTAAACCCATGTGCGAAGCGCCCATTTCACCTTCAATTTCTGCTTTTGGTGTGAGTGCAGCGACTGAATCAATCACCACAATATCCACACCACCCGAACGTACTAACATATCCGTAATCTCTAAGGCTTGCTCACCAGTATCTGGCTGAGAGATTAGTAAATCATCGGTATTCACACCGAGTCGTCTGGCGTATTGTGGATCCAATGCATGCTCAGCATCAATAAAGGCTGCTGTGCCGCCGAGTTTTTGCATCTCGGCAATCACATGTAGAGTCAATGTTGTCTTACCCGAAGATTCAGGGCCGTAAATTTCAACCACACGGCCACGTGGCAAACCACCGATGCCAAGTGCAATGTCCAAACTTAAACTGCCCGTAGAAACCGCTTCAATGCCTGCTTGAGCCTGATCATCGCCTAAATACATAACTGAGCCTTTGCCAAACTGCTTATCAATCTGTGCAAGCGCTGCTTTTAGGGCTTGTTTTTTCTTCTCATCCACGTTGTTTCTCCTGGGTAAAATGGGATTAAACTTATTTAAAAAATCTAAGCAATTATATCTGAAAATCGATGGCAACTTTTTCAAAAAATGACTCACATTACATGTCACTTGCACTTAAGCTTGCTGATCAAGGTAGAGATGGCGTTAAAGCCAATCCTATGGTGGGTTGTGTGGTTGTTAAAGACGATCAAATCATAGCCAAAGACCACCATCAAACCTTTGGTGAAGCGCATGCAGAAATCAACGCTCTAGAGCAAATCAATCACCAAGCTGATGGTTCGACACTTTATGTGACTTTAGAGCCTTGCTCTCACGTTGGAAAAACACCACCTTGTGCACAAGCCATTATTGATGCTAGTGTTCAACGTGTGGTTATTGCTACACTAGATCCAAACCCTTTGGTTAGCGGTCAAGGTCTAGCACTATTGGAAGCAGCCGGTATTCAAGTGAATGTTGGCTTATTAGAAAACGAGGCCTTGATGCTTAATCGTGGCTTTATTAAACGCATGCAAACTGGCCTGCCTTTTGTCACTTGCAAAATCGCCATGAGTCTCGATGGAAAAACCTCGATGCATTCTGGTGAAAGTAAGTGGATTACTGGCGAAGCTGCTAGAGAGGACGTGCATCGATTACGTGCTAATCATCAGGCCATTATGACTGGATCTGGCACTGTCTTATCTGATAATCCATCCATGACTGTACGGTTTGATGCATCGACTGCATCGCCTTTAAGAGTAGTGATTGACAGCCGACAAAAAATCACAGATCAAACGCTTAATATTTTTTCAGACGATGCACCCACTTTAATCCTCAATCCAAGTAATGGCAAAACACTTGAAAATGGTAAACTCGATTTAACCGATGCACTCAAACAATTGGGTGACCAAGGTATCAATACTGTTTTACTTGAAGCTGGGCCCAACTTAATTGGGGCGATGATTGAAGCATGTTTGATTGATGAATTTATCATTTATACCGCACCAATACTCATGGGTAGTCATGCCAATTCAATGGCAACATTGGCACTTGGTGCCATGGCAGATAAAATCCAACTTCAGATTAGTGACATCAGAATGGTGGGAGATGATATCCGCATAACCGCCAATATAAAAACATGAGTAGCTTAACCAACAAACGCATTGTTCTTGGTGTTAGTGGCTCAATTGCGGCTTATAAAGCGCCCGATATTGTGCGTCGTTTACAAGATTTAGGCGCCGAAGTGCGGGTTATCTTAACCCAAGGTGGTGCGCAATTTATTACCGAGCTATCCTTGCAAGCCACCTCTAAAAACAAAGTTCATGATAATTTATGGGATAAAGAAGCCGAGCTATCCATGGGGCATATTGAATTAGCCAAATGGGCAGATGCCCTATTAATTGCGCCGGCCAGTGCTAATACAATTGCCAATCTAACCGCAGGCAAAGCTTGCGATTTACTCAGTAGTGTGATTTTAGCCAGCGATTGCCCAGTTTTAATTGCACCGGCGATGAATCAACAAATGTACGCTTCTAATGGTGTTCAAGACAACCTAGCCACACTTGTACAGCGTGGCATTCAAGTCATTGATCCTGTGCATGGGGTACAAGCCTGTGGCGATATTGGTGAAGGACGACTGGCTGAATCAGCTGAAATCGCTAAGCAAGTAGGCTCAATGTTTCAATCCACTAAGCTGAGTGGCAAAAAAGTACTAATCACTTTAGGTGCCACCATTGAAGCGATTGACCCTGTTCGCTATTTGTCCAATCATTCTAGTGGCAAGATGGGTATGGCTTTAGCAGATGCCTGTATTGAGGCGGGCGCACAGGTGACATTAATTCTTGGCAATATCTCTACTTCAATCAGTAAGCCTTCTAAGCAAATATTTGCCAGCAGTGCCAAACAAATGTACCAATCAGTGATGGAAAATATCAAGGATCAAGATATCTTTATTGCCTGTGCGGCGGTGAGTGATTATTCGGTAAAAAACCCTAAGAATCACAAAATCAAGAAGTCTGATCAAGTGCTCACAATAGAACTTACACCAACCAAAGATATTTTAAAAGACGTTTGTCAATTACCGCAAAAACCCATTTGCATTGGTTTCGCTGCAGAGACACAAAATTTACTTGAAAACGCCCAAAACAAGCTTAAAAATAAGGGTTGTGATGCCATTATTTTAAATGACGTTTCAAGTGCTGATTTAGGCTTTAAAAGTGACGAAAATGCCGTGGTGTTTATCGACCATAAAAGTAGTATAAAACTGGCAAAAAACAGCAAACAAAAGCTGGGTCGAAAAATCATTGAAATCATCAGTAAAAAATTTTTATAAATAACGAAAAACCTTGTTAAATCAACACTCAATAGAGTTACTCACAAAACTGTGGATAACTCTGTTAATATCTTATCAAAATCTATAAAAAACACCGATATATTGCGGTTTTCTATGGTTTTGAATAAAAACTAAACACTTTATTTTTTTAATTAAAAATCAATAACTTATAAAATTTTACTGCAAATGATTATATTAGAGAACACTCATTTACATCACCAACAACCCATAAGGGGATAACTTTTGATGTTTCACGTATTAAATCAAGTGTTTCACGAAATATTAGACTATCATAAAATAGTAATTATTTAATTTAATTACTATCCCATTTTATTGTTAATTTTATGCTGATTTATGCCCTAAATTTTCTACTCGGTATCAGCGTATTTTCGTTCAAAAATACACTTGAAATATCGAGCAATGAATGGATTTTAATTTTGTGTGGTTTTTTAGCAATTTTTGCACTCTTTAAACACCACAAACCACTGTCACTTAACGGTTTGGTTTTTTTACTGGGTTTTGCCTGGATGGGCTGGTTTTCTGCTCAAAATTTAAACACCCATGTAGATGATATTTACCTCAATCAATCGATACTTGTTACCGGCGTAATTGCAGATTTACCCGAAGCCTCTACCGATAAAACCAAATTTATTTTTTATGCCAATTCTCCCTTTAAAAGCCGACTTAAACTCTCTTGGTATGGCAAAAATCGCCCTGCTTTACAAACGGGTGATGCTTGGCAATTACAACTCAAACTTAAACGCAACAATGGCTACCAGAATTTAGGTGGATTTGATTACGAACAATGGTTGTTTTACAAACAGATGGGTGCAACGGGTTATGTCAGGTCTTCAAAATCTAACCAACTAATTCAAGTTAATCAAACCAATTCAATGGATCAGTTTAGACAAGATCTTCGTTATTCATTACAGCCATTCTTACAGGCATTAGATTTTGGTGGTGTGGTTAATGCATTGATTATTGGTGACCGATCCTTTATTAAAGAATCACATTGGGAACTATTTAAAGACACCAATACCACACACTTAAGTGTTATCTCCGGGCTACACATTGGTTTGATTTCCGGCTTTGTGTTTTTATTGGTACAATTTTTATGGCGTCGTTGTCAGCGTTGCTGTCATCAGATTCCAGCCCAAGTATTGGCCGCCTATTTTGGATTGCTCTCAGCCTTTTTATACGCATTGATTGCAGGCTTTTCTATTCCAACAGGTCGGGCTTTTATTATGGCTGGCGTGGTTTTTGTCAGCTTGATTCTACGACGCCATCACAATGTCTGGCAACTCTATGGCTTGGCACTTATTTTGGTATTAGCCAATAATCCACTGAGTATTTTCAGTGTTGGTTTTTGGCTGTCGTTTTACGTGGTTGGGGTTATTATCTATGGCGTTAAACAACATCAAGATAAATCTTGGTTGTACCGATTGCTTTATATACAACTGCTAATCAGTGTCGCCACACTACCTTTAATTGCTTGGTTTTTCGCTTCAGGTTCTTTGCTCTCACCGATTGCCAATCTAGTTGCCATTCCTGTCTTTAGTTTTATTGTCACACCACTGTCTTTAATCGGTGCAATATTGGTGCTTATTGGCTTGTCGTATCCGGCTGAATTAAGCTTTGCAGTGGCCGATCAAGCTTTGGCTGGGCTTAGCTATTTTTTAGGCTTATTACAGCAGCTTGAGTTTAATCAATGGCATTACGCTCAAACACAAACACTCGATTTAATTCTATTTGTACTGGCTGTTTTTATCACACTCACACCAAAAGGCTTAAAACTACGACTGTTATCAGTGCCGATATTGGCCTTAATGTTGCTTGTACCGAATGAAAAAATTGCACAAAATACAGCTTTAATCACCATCCTTGATGTGGGGCAGGGGACCTCACATGTGGTGCAAACACAAAATCACACGCTATTATTTGATACCGGTGCTCGATATCCCTCCGGTTTTAACTTAGGGGGAAGTGTGATTAACCCCTTTCTCAAAGCCAAACAAATTAATGTCTTAGATAAAGTCATTGTTTCGCATGCAGATAATGATCATATCGGTGGTCTAGCTGATGTACTGCAAGCATTTAAAGTTAAAGAAATACTCACCTCAACACCTAACAAAATCACCCGACAGTCGTCCCTTTGTTACGCTGGGCAACAATGGCGCTGGGACGGCGTACTGTTCGAGATATTAAGCCCTACTAAAAACACGCGCTTAAAGGGTAACAACGCCTCATGCGTTCTAAAAGTTTCTACCGATCAGTTTTCAGTGTTGATGAGTTCTGATATTGAGAAAAAAGCCGAAAAACAATTGGTGAAACATCAACAAGAAAAACTCAATAGCGATATCTTATTATCCCCCCATCATGGCAGTAAAACCTCTTCTACACAAGCGTTTCTCGACGCAGTTTCACCTTCAATAATTATTATATCAAGCGGTTATCAAAACCGCTTCAACCACCCTGCTAAACAAGTGACTGATCGGTACAAAGCCAATAAAATAAAATCAATCAACACTAATTGTGCAGGTCAAATAAACATTAAATTGGGCGCTGAAATTAGTATTAACGAATACAGAAAAGACCATGCGCGCTACTATAGGCGACAATGCTAAGATCTTTAAACGTAATTAATCTT
>JAPYQD010000006.1:0-5587 GCA_029937335.1 Gammaproteobacteria bacterium | reverse complement strand
TGGTTGTAAAAATAATAACCCATCACGCTCTTTTCAAATTGCAAAGTCTCTCTAAACGAAAAACTTGAGGCTGGTAAATAATGCACCTCATACTCGTTGTGCACTTGCTCATTTGCAAACAAGCCACTTTGCCCACTAGATTGGTCGTTTTGTCGTTGCTCTGCTTGCTTCATCGCACTTGGATAGCTTTTAATCAAACTGGCACGATTAACACCAAAACCATCTAAAGCACCACTATAAATCAAAGCTTCAACAGCGCGCTTATTCAAAGATCGACGCTCAATACGCGAACAAAAATCAAACAAATCTTGGTAGTCGCCATTCGCTTCTCGCTCAACTACTAAGACTTCAATCAAAGCTTCACCCACACCCTTGATCGCTCCTAAACCATAAGTAATGATTTTTTCATCTCGAATACTAAACCCATAGTAAGATTCATTAACGCTCGGGCCATCAACTGTCAAACCCATGGCTTGCACTTCCTTCACGGTAAAGGCAATTCTGTCGGTATCGCTCATCATACCTGAGAGCACTGACGCCATAAAGGCAGCAGGATAATGCGCCTTTAGCCATACTGTTTGGTAAGATATATAGGCGTAAGCTACCGAATGTGACTTATTAAAGCCATAACCTGCAAACTTATCAATATAGTCAAAAACATCATTAGCTTTCTTGCTTGATATGTTTTTTTCCTTACAACCCTTTACAAAAACTGAACGTTGCATTGCCATTTCATCAGCTTTTTTCTTTCCCATCGCACGGCGTAATAAATCTGCACCACCGAGCGAGTAGCCCGCCATTACTTGGGCGGATTTCATTACTTGCTCTTGATAAACAAACACGCCATTGGTTGGTTTTAAAATTTCTTCTAGTAAGGGATGCGGGTACTCTATTTCTTTTCTACCGTGCTTAACATCAATGTAATTATCAATATAATCCATTGCTCCTGGACGATACAAGGCAAGCATGTCAACAATATCATCAAATGAGTTGGCTTTAAGTTTTTTCAAATAACCACGCATACCTTCGGACTCTAACTGGAAAATACCGGTAGTTTCACCGCGTTGTAAGAGTTTATAAACGGCTTTATCATCTAAAGGCAAGGTATCAACATCAATCAGTTTGTCACTTAAACCTTTAGCAAAAATAAGTTTAACGGTTTTATCAATCACAGTCAGGTTAGACAAGCCCAAGAAATCAAACTTCACCAAGCCCATGGCCTCAACATCTTTCATGTCAAATTGTGAAACTACACCATCTGATTCGTTAGGGCCTTTATAAATCGGGCAAAAATCACTAATCTTACTTGGGGCAATGAGTACACCACCGGCATGCGTGCCGACATTACGCACTAAGCCTTCTAACTCTAATGATAAATCAATCAAAGTGGTGACACTTTCTTCGGAGTCATATCGATTTTTCAATTCTTCAGAATACCACTTGTCTTTATTTTCTTTTGAATCACCTTCGTTGAAATAACCCAGCGCTCTTGAAAGATTGATTTTAAGGTCGTTAGGGATAGACTTAGATATCCGGTCACTAAAACCGTAAGGATGGCCTAAAACACGTCCTACGTCGCGCACAACACCTTTGGCTGCCATGGTGCCGTAAGTAATAATCTGTGATACTTTTTCAGCGCCATATTTCTTAGAGACATAGTCAATCACTTCATCACGACGATCGGTGCAAAAATCAATATCAAAATCTGGCATTGACACACGTTCAGGATTAAGAAAACGCTCAAATAATAACTCATGCTTGATTGGATCAACATTGGTAATGCCTAACGCATAAGCCACCAAAGAGCCCGCACCAGAGCCACGACCAGGGCCTACAGGAATACCATTGTCTCTCGACCAACGAATAAAATCAGCCACAATTAAAAAATACCCTGGAAATTCCATTTGAATAATCACTGATAATTCAAATGCCAAACGATCATCATAAACTTGACGATCTACCTTAATGCCTTGCAAGCGATTATCCAAACCCACTTCTGACTCTTGAGTGAAGAATTGCGAAATACTCAATCCTTCTGGAATTGGGAAATCCGGTAAATAATTCTTTTTATATAATTCAAAATGTACATTGCAGCGCTTGGCGATTTCAGTACTGTTAATGATTGCCTCAGGCAAGTCAGAAAATAGAGCCTCCATTGCTTCACCTGATTTTAAATATTGCTCAGCGTGGTAATGTTTTTCACGACGTGCATCGTCCAGTAAGCCACCTTGAGAAATACAGATTCTGGCCTCGTGTGCGTCGAAATCTTGTTTTTGTAAAAACTCCACATCATTGGTTGCCACCAAAGGAATATCAAGCGCTAAGCCAAGCTCAATACAAAGATGCAAATGGCGCTCATCATAGGTTCGACTAGTACGTTGCACTCCTAGATAAAAACGATCGCCAAAAACAGTTTTCCAAGCTTGGGCTTGTTGATTTGCCTCAGGTATTTGATTGTTAATTAGATGTTGCGCCACATCACTACGTACCGGTAGCGCAATGAGTATCAAGCCTTGGTGATACGCTTGTAACTGCTCGGCAGTAATACTCACACCATCAAGCGTTTGGCCTTGCAAATAAGACAATGAAATCAGCTCAGATAAATTCAGATAGCCTTGCTGATCTTGACACAAAAGTAGTAAGGAAAAATTCTGGCCTTCACCTTTAAGAACAAGCTCAGCACCAAAGATTGGCTTAATGCCAGCATCTTTAGCGGCTTTATAGAGTTTAACCGCTGCAAATAAATTAGCATTATCAGTAAGCGCAATAGAGCTCATACCGAGTTCTTTGGCTTTTTTTACCAATTTTGGTATGCGAATTAAACTATTCTCAACGGAATATTCACTGTGACAATGCAGGTGGACAAACTCGGAATCAGGCATTAAACAACACTAAGAAATTACTAAAAAAATTCGCATAATACGCTTCATTTTACAACTTGAAAATTACGGATTATTTATATTTTTAAATTAAAAATAATTAAAAAATTTAGCCAATAAAAAACCGCCCTTTAAGGCGGTTTTAAAAAAAAATTAAATCTGTCTTAACGCATCCAAGGCATCATAATATTTTCAGGTTTGGTAAATTTATTAATATCATAGCGCATACCTGACATCGAATTATTCATCGTTGACATGTCACCACTCATACGTGCCATAGAACCGTTCATTTCTTTAATATTGGTATTCATGTTAGAAATATGCGATCCAAGACCGTTCATGTCTCTACTCATCGATATCATGGAACGAGTCATTACATTCATGTCTCTAGCCACATTAGCAAAATCATCACCCATTTTCTTTTGACCATCAACCATGCTTTGTGCCATTTGCATCATATTACGTGCCATGCCATTCATGTCTTGAGCCATGGAATGAACATCGTTCGTCATGCGCCCAACTGATTGAGTCATGTCAGTCATGTCATTACCCATGTTATACATAAAAGAGCCCATGCCGTAAGCAGCATAACCGCCAACTAATAATGCCCCTACTTTAATTGCAACATTCATTTTTATCTCTCCTAATATTGATTAGTTAAGTACAACACTCATTTGAAGTGTCATATTTTTTTTCAGTAAATCTTAAAATACCTGCCGCAATAGTCAGGATCAAAATAGAAGCAACCATAATAATTAAATTAAAGCTATCATTGGCCACTAAGGACTTCATGTCAATCACCATAAATCTTGTAATCGCGGTAATGGCAATAAAAATTAAAAATATCACGGGTAAGCGGTGGGTTTTAAAATAAATACCGATCATCGCACCGAGCTCTAAATAAATAAACAGTAATAAAATATCTTTAAGCGAAGCGAAGCCTGACTCATGCTGCATAATCAGTAAATATTCACTAACCGCAGACCAAGCTACCGTGGCGCCAATCACAAACAAGCCCAACAAATGAAACACTTCAATTAAGAAATCACCAAATTGATCAATTTTATTTTTTACGCCTTCACTAAACATGCACTTACTCTCCCCTTTGTTTACTTAATGTAATGATTTAACTAACAATTATGACAAAATATTACCTAACTATGTAACTTTTTACACTTTAAAATTTAGCAAATAATGCTAATACCCGCCTTAAGCCAATAATAACACTCAAAAATCATGATTAATTGGCCAAAACATGCGGTTTTTAAGGTTTTTTTATAAAAAACTGCATAAAACTAAGGACTTTATAAAAAACTTCGGAAATTATTAAAATGACGGATATTTAATCGTACTTTTTATCCAAAAACACATTCCAGCCAATCCACTCTTCTTGATAAGTTGTTGTGGGATCTGAAGGAAGGTCTGCGTGAATTTCTTTATATGATATTTGGTAATCCAATTTGGTTTCAACCGCGAGTTCAAAGTCATTTACCATTTTTTTGGCTTGTGCGTATTCGACAAAATGTTTTTTCTTTCTCACCAAAATCCTCCCTTAATTTATATTAAAAGTTTACCTTAGAGCCCATTTGCAAAAAAAAAAAAACGATTATTTTTGAACCATATTTAGGGGTACAATTTAAGCCTTAATGTTGTGGTGAGTTATAAAAAAAACCGTAAGTTTCATAAATCCTCAAATAGTGAACGCTGCAACATTAACCAAACATTCCAAGGAGAGAGTTGAGTGTAAAAATAAAAAAGCGCCAAATATGGCGCTTTTTTATTGCCTTTGATTTCTTCACCTACACAGTAACCAAAAAAAAACCAGACAAAAAAATACCCCAGTTAAGGGGTATTTTTATTTAACTGTTTAGATTACTAGAATCTAGGACCAGCAGAACCCGCAACGGCAGCTTGCGATAACGCATTAACTGCTTGGTTGTGAGCGGCTTTAGCTACTGCAAGTGCAGCAGCAGTATCACCTGACGCTTGAAGCTTGTGTGCTTCTTTAATCATCTTGCCAGTATCACGCCACGCCATAGAAGCCGCCAATGCTGTTGCATAGTCAGTTTCTGCAGCAGTAATTGCTGCTTTAAACGGATCAGACGAACCTGTATTCCAGTTATGAGCACTATCTAGATAGCCAGCTTGCGCTGAAAATGCAAATACAGTTAAGATAGTTAATAATAATTTTTTCATCATATTCTCCTATTTTCTGTAACGATCAGCACTGATCTCAAGGCCATTACTCATCGCTTGATGGAAGAACTCCATATCACGATATTCTGGGCTTTGTGCCATTAAAGGCTTAGCACGCATGTTCTTGTAACAACCACCGTAACGACGATGTAATGTTCCAATTCCGCCCCACTTCGCACGATACATTGGCACGTGTGTTGTGTGACCTAGCGCTGGTGATAAGATATCAGCTCTGGCTTTTTTACCGGCACCATATACATGGCAATCTGCACATGACATATTGAACTGGCCACGCTTCGCATAGAAAGTATTCTTTCCTCTTTCATACGCTGCTTTTGCGCCATCAGATTCAACTTTTACGTTGATCTTTTCACCGGCTGCTTGATCAGAAATCCAAGCACTGATTCGGGCAACTTTACCTTTCATCGGGCCCATCTTCTTACCAGTTTGCTCAGTATAACATTTACGGATTGTGCCTTCTAGTGTTACCACTGTACCAGCTGCATCATCAT
>JAPYQD010000005.1 GCA_029937335.1 Gammaproteobacteria bacterium | reverse complement strand
GCTGCTGCAACTAAGATATTGCAAGATAAACGTATTGCTGTTAAGAAGGCTAAAGCAGAAGCTGAGGCTCAGGCTGAGGCAAAACGTACAAAAGATGCCAACAAACCTTGGTATAAATTCTACTAGACAATGCTAATCATAGTGTTACCACTTAAGATTAACAATTTATCCTCCTAATAAGGTCTAGTATTCTCTTATGAAAACGGATCATGCCATAGTGGGATCGATCAAGGACGTACAAACCCCCTATACTAAAACACATATTGACATACGTGGCCTAGGCAAGACATTTGAGGCTTCAATGGAGTCTATAGTGGTATTGCAGGATCTCAATCTAGCCATCAAAAAAGGTGAGTTTGTTAGTGTTTTAGGCTCAAGTGGTTGTGGTAAATCAACACTACTGAGGATCGTTGCTGGTATAGATAAACCGACTACTGGCCAGGTTGTTTTTGATCCACCTGTCAAATCTAAACAGCACTGCGCCATGGTGTTTCAAAGTCATTCGCTATTTCCATGGCGCACTGCATTAGGTAATGTTACTTTTGGTTTGGAACAATCTGGTTATCCACGTGCGGAAGCGGAGCAGATCGGCAAGTCATGGTTAAAACGAGTCGGACTTGAGAAATTCTACGATTACTACCCTCATCAACTATCCGGTGGCATGCAACAACGCGTGGGTTTAGCGAGGGCTTTCGCCTATGATGCTGATATTATGTTAATGGACGAGCCCTTCTCATCCGTTGATGCACTAACGCGTCGTAGCCTCCAAGATTTACTTATCAATCTGAGTGAGCGCTTCCAAAAAACAGTACTCTATATTACTCACAGTGTTGATGAAGCAATCTTGCTATCAGATCGTATCGCGATGCTATCACATCGAACGGGCCATATTAGCACGATTCACTCAGTTGACTTGCCTAGACCAAGGTCACGGCAGCTTGAGGCTGAGCCAGATGCTAATTCTAGCTCACTGAAACATGAACTCTGGAACGAAATAATGAGTCAGCAGCCAGAGCTTTCCGATCACGAAGCAAAATTACCTGCCACCACACACTTGAATCACAATAAAGGTAATACATCTATTTGGCAGGCTTTATGGTTTCCATTTTCATTACTCCTTGTGTGGGAAGTCTTGTCCAGTTTAGAGATACTAGATCCACTATTTTTTCCGCAGCCTAGCCATCAATTCATGATGTTGATAGAGCAGTTGATTCAAGGAGAGTTGCTACAACACTCGCTGGCAACCTTGACAAGAATGTCAGTTACATTCATTTTATCGATTATTATTGGCGGCGGTGTTGGCTTGGCGATGGGCTTGTCACGTCCAATTCGAACCTCACTTTATCCAACTGTTGCCGCGCTATATCCAATTCCAAAAATTGTCATTTTGCCTTTCTGTATGTTGATTTTTGGTATTGGTTACACATCATTGATTGCCATTGGTGTAATTGCCGCTAGTTTTTTGGTTTTGATGAATACCTTTGCGGGAGTGATGAATGTTGCGCCAGAAATCATAATGGCGGGTAAGGTTTATGGTGCCAATAAAATACAGCTAATATTAAAGGTGATACTGCCAGCCGCGTTACCATTTATTTTCGTTGGCATACGTTTAGGTATGGGTATGGCGTTGGCAGTCATGGTTGCCTCCGAATTTATTGCAGCTGATAACGGTCTTGGATATATTGTGTGGACGTCCTGGCAAATCCTCGATATGGATGCAATGTATCCTGCGATTATTGTAGTGACCTTTATAGGTATATTATTTCATCATGGTATGAAATGGCTAGAGAAAAAGTATTTGCCATGGCAAAAAAAGGCGTAATTGACTTTGTAATAATGCTATTAATCATCAAAGACCCAGCATGACTAATCTTAATGTATTTATCAAAATATTAATTTCGATTATTCTGGCAGTTAATCTATTGACTACAAATGTTAATGCTGATGAGGATGGATATAAAGCAGTGATTCAAATAAGTAGTTCAGATGAACACGCCCATCGCCGAGCTTTAAATCAAGTTGGTTGGATATTAGATGAGTTTAAATTTGAAGAGCTGAGTGATGATATAGCGCTGGAAGTGGTGGCTATTGGTCCTGCATTTAACCTATTAGCCAGAGACGGTAAATTTGCGAACAATGTGAAGAAACTAATGAAGCGAGGCGTGATATTTACTGCGGATGCCAGCATACAAAAAATGATGAAGAAACACAAGCTACCTACTGATTTAGTAGCTGGTGTAAAGCATGTTAAGGTTGGGCCAGCACATATCGTCAGATTACAAATGCAAGAGTATAAATATCTAGCATTATTCTTCTAAAGCGTAAGAACTTAAGGTAATTATAAAAATTAGGGAAACTAAAGTCTCCTTAATTCTACTTTATTCTTTAATTAAGTACGAAGGATAGCCTGCCATTTTAGTTGCATACGTCATCGCATCAATACCTGTAACTTTATCGTTAAAACTAACCTGAACGATTCCCTCTTCAAGCTGAGCATCAACAATTTGAACGCCTGGGACATTCATAAGACTCTTTGAAACGGTGATTGGGCACATAGCGCAATTCATCGTAGGCACTGCTAAGCTGACCATTTTCAATTTTTCTAGTGCAACAGCGGACCCGCCAACCAATAGCATCATACAAAATATAGTGGAAATTTTTTTAATCATTCTCATAACTTCTCCTGTTTTATTTAAATTACTATCTCAGTTCAATTGTAGTACAAAATAACATAAGGTGCAACTATAGATAAGAACACCATAATCGTAACGATATAAAAAGCAGTTTTGTATATTCGATTAACATGTGGCTTTGCACAGAATTTATCATTTTCGCTACAATGATTGTTATTAAGAAAGATGCCTTTGTAAGCAAAAAATAAAGCAACTAACGCAACTGTAACAAAGATTGGCTGGTATGGCTCGAGTGCAACTAGATAACTGATCCAGGCGCCACTAATACCTAGCATTAGCAAAACAAATGGCATAACACAACATAAAGTAGCAGCGGTACTTGCTAAAATCCCACTAGTTAAACTTGTTTTGACATTTACAGGCATAGGTAATTTAGTTGTATATTTTTTTTTAACTATACTCTCGGGGCTACTTACTGTCAAATTAACACAAAGCATGAATCAACTACAGACATTGAATTAATAATATAGAATATTATTCTAAATTTTATCGTTACAGGATGACAATGACTTGATATCTATGATTGGTGTGCCATCGATGGCATCTAATCCCCTAACCAGTACATTGTTGACCCCAACCTCTAAAATTTCAACATGACTAATAGCTATTGGATTCGGCCGTAATGGACTGCGATTGCAAAACACACCAATCATTTCTTTATTGCGATCACCATGGGGGTAGACACGTAGCACTTCACGATCTGCTTGATGTAACCAATAACAGACAACAATCTGATTGAGTTCATGCATACCTGATAATGCTAAACAATAGCTAGGGAAAATTTCCAGTGTTGCTTCTTGTAGCTTATGATTGCCGTCGGGCGGCGAATCTTGTATTGTCTTTAAACTCGAACGAATAACACCAATGGCATTTAATGAGAATTGAGTGTCAATCAACATAGATTATCTTCCTGTATATGATCATCGAATTCTACTCTTTTTCGCTTTAATAAATAGTTTAAACTTATTTTTTAAGTATTTATTTAATCTATTTTTCATGTGTAGTTGCTTGATATTAAATAATCTTATGAGTATAGTAACAAGCAATATTCAAAGTAAATATATTTAGGAGTAGGTCATAAAATTAATAACAACATTGCTACCTTTGTTGCTAGTAACTAGCTTAAGTGTCACCACTTTTACCCATGCTGATAAGGATGTAAGTTCAATATTTAATTCTGACTTTAGTTATCTTGTTCAAACCTATTCATTAGCTAATAATGGGGATGCTAATGCTCAATACGATTTGGCAGTCATGTATGACACAGGAAGGGGTGTTGCAGAAGATGACAAAGAGGCTCTTATGTGGTACCTAAAAGCTGCCGAGCAAGGCAATATTTATGCCCAAAATAATTTAGGTGTGATGTACGACAAAGGTATAGAAGGAGTTGCGGAGGATGATAATAAAGCACTTCAATGGTATTTAAAAGCTGCTGAGCAAGGATATGTAAATGCTCAAAATAATTTAGCAGTAATGTATGACAGAGGTGGTAAGGGCATTCAAAAAGACGATAAAGCAGCACTTAAATGGTATCGAAAAGCTGCTGATCAAGGATATGCTGATGCTCAATATACGTTGGGCTGGAGGCATGCCAAGGGTAAAGGTGTTTTAAAAGATTATGAAATCGCTATTAAATGGTTTCTCAAAGCCGCTGAGCAAGGAAATATTTATGCTCAAAATAATTTGGCAGTGATGTACAACACCGGCCAAGGTGTTGTTAAGGACAATCAAGTGGCACTTAGCTGGTATTTAAAATCTGCCGAAAAAGGCAATATTTATGCTCAAAATAATTTAGGGGTGATGTACGACAATGGTGTTGATGGTGTCTTAGAGAATGATATAGAGGCACTTAAATGGTATCTAAAAGCCGCCGAACAAGGATATGCTGACGCTCAATATAATTCGGCTCTCATGTATGACCTGGGAGGTAAAGGTGTTTTAGAAGATGATAAGGAGGCAGTCAAATGGTATCGTAAATTAGCTAGGCGAGGATATGCTAATGCACAATACAATTTAGGAGTGATGTATCAACACGGTGAAGGCGTAACGAAAGATATGACTAAAGCCAAATTTTGGATCAAGAAAGCCTATGAAAGTGATGATGCTGAAGCAAGTAAAGCTGCAAAAGCTAGTTGGAATAAATTCGAACTCTGGAAATATTAATTGTTTTGCTAAAAATAATCCTAAATTATTCCCACAAAGAATTAATGTGTAAAAATTATATTAATGCACATTTGTTATGATATTATTTAACAAACCTTGTCCTGAAGGTAAGGTTTAATGTGTGAAATTAATAAAAGGTTTCGTCATATAAAAAAAGATGGAGAGGTAAATTCATCATCATAACAATTGAGGAGAGATAAAAAAATGATTAACATTAACAAACTATACAAATCACTATTTTCGGCTATTGTGGCTTTTGGTCTTCTAACTGGTAGTGCATCTGCCATGATGGACGGCTCGAACGCAGATCATGCAAAAATTGTGGTGCAAATGAGCAGTAATGACGCTAGAGCTCAAGGCCGAACATTAAAGCGAGTGGGTTGGGTAATGGATGAGTTTAAAGATAAAGCAACGCTTGAAGTGGTTGCTATTGGTCCTGCATTTAGTATGCTGGCTAAAGATGGAAAATATGCTAAAAATATCAAGAAACTAATGAAGCGAGGTGTTGTGTTTACTGCGGATGCTAGTATTCAAAAAATGATGAAGAAACATAAATTACCTACTGATCTAGTAGCTGGTGTAAAGCATGTTAAGGTTGGTCCGGCACACATCGTTAAATTGCAAATGCAAGATTATAAATATTTAGCATTGTTCTTTTAAAAGATAAAAGTTTTTCCAGCGTTCTTTAAATCATAGTTATTTTAAATAACTATGATTTTTAATTTATAAGGGCGCATTAGAATTCAGAAATTCTGATTGTGATTTAATGAGAATCTGGAAATTTTTAATTTAAGGAGTACAGCGTGTTATTAAAAACTTTCTCTTTCGTTTTAATTTATTCATTATTTTCATTATCAATTGCGGCTACACCAATAAAGGTAGTTATTGAGCCTAATCAAAAGCACATTCTTAAGCTTAAAGCGTCAAATCAATGTGAACGTTGTAATTTAAGTGGATCAAATCTAAGTAAAGCCAGCCTTAGCAAAGCCAACCTTAAGAAAGCAAAATTATTATTCACAAACCTTATTGAGGCCAACCTTTCAGAAGCAAACCTTATGGATGCCAATCTGACTATGGCCGATCTGAGTAATGCAGACCTCAGAAAAGCTGATCTTAGCTATGCGATTCTTATAAGAGCCAATCTCCAAAATACAAATTTTACTGAAGCAAATTTAAGTAGGGCAAAAATGACGAGAGCAGACCTTACAAATGCCAGTCTTCAGCGGGCAATGCTCAGTAAAATTTCCTTTAGATCTGCCAATCTATCAGGCGCAAACTTATCTGGATCGACTCTTATCGAGGCAGACTTTAAAGACACTAATCTTACCAAGGCGAATTTTAGCAATGCAAACCTTTTGTATGCAAACTTTACCAAAGCTAAGTTTAAAGGTGCAAACTTTTCGGGTGCCAATCTAATTTCCGCGTCTTTCGTTGGTGCTGATCTTAAAGGTGTAAATCTTAAAGGGGCTGATCTTACGGAAGCAGATCTTTCGGGAGCAGACTTAACAGGAGCGGACCTAACAGGAGCGGACCTTACAGATGCAGATATGTCAGGAGTAAAGCGATAATAGTTTGATATAGTTATTTAGAGATACAATCGTTGATCCCTTGACGTATTTCATCTTCGGGTAAATCTCGACCAATAAATACGATTCTAGTTATAGGTTGCTCACCATCAAGCCACTTACGATCAAGCTTGGCCTCAAATAGGCTGTGTATTCCTTGGAATATAGTGCGCCTGTCATGATCTTTGAAGTTTATTATGCCTTTGAATCGTAGCAAGCGTTCTTCGTAACGCATAATAAAAAAAGAGAACCAATCTAATAATAATTCCTTATGTATAGGTTCTTTAATTTCAATACTCAAACTGCTAATGTTGTCCAAATGGGGTTTATGTTGATGAGTATTGATCGCAGGACTGTTTGTTGTTTGTTGTGAGGTAGGGACGCTTGTAAAGCCAGCATTAAGGCGAGACATGGAATTATTGACAATATCAAATAAAGGCGGGATGTCGATTTGACACTCACTGGCCAATTGTAATTGTGCATGGGCATTCATAGATGTGACACGCTGCTGAATTTGTTGTAATTTCTCAGCATCAATCAGGTCAATTTTGTTGAGAATAATATAATCAGCCACACCTATTTGTTCTTGAGCTTCAGAAAATTCATCAAGTTGTGAGGCAATATAATAAGCATCAACAACAGTAATAATTCCATTGAGATTGACCAAAGGTTTTAGCTTGGGCGAGTGCAAGGTTTCAACGATAGGTCCGGGGCGTGCGATACCGGTAGTCTCCATGACGATATGTTTAAAGTTAATCAAGCCTTTGTTGCGATTATCAAGTAATTTTGTAATGGCCACTACCAAATCATCACGCACTTCGCAACAGACACAACCGTTGTTCATTTCCAGCATTCGGTCACCAGCTTCATCTAATATTAGCGCACCATCAATACCGATCTCGCCAAATTCGTTGACGATAATTGCGAGTTCTTTCCCGTGCTGATCAGTCAATAGATGTTGAAGAAGGGTAGATTTTCCTGCACCTAGAAAACCGGTAATAATGGTGAAGTCAATCGCTTTTTCAATATTTTTCATTGTTGTATGTTAACCTACACAAAGTTAGTAATATCTTTAGATTTTTTTTGATGGGTCGATATTTGGATGGCAGTAAACAAACACACGTTAAAAACGACTGAGTTAATTCGTATTGGTGAACTAGCAAAAAGGTTAAATATCACCACAAAAACACTACGATTTTATGAAAAAATTGGTCTGATAGGGCATCCAGCTCGATCGAACTCAGGTTATCGATTTTATAATGAAGATCATGTGAAGCGAGCCTTTCTGGTTGTCAGTTTACGTCGCATCGGCTTGACTATTGATGAGTTAAAGCAGCTAAAAGTGGATACAGATAAGGGTTTATTGCGCAAAAGCCTATCTTCTATATTGGACCAAAAATTATTTACAATTGATCAGGATCTTGGGGTTTTACAAGGAAAACGCGAAGATTTGGGAGCAAGGTTTCAAGCGTTGGTTACTACTCCGCGTGAACGACCACCTAATTGTATTTGTGATTTATTACTTATTAATTGTACTTGTAGTGCAATTAAATAAATATTATTTACATATATTGCTTGACCTTGACCTTGGGGCAAGGAGTAGAATCTAGCTTAATACATATAAATAGCAGGTATTTAAATGAGCGATAAGGACGAAACAGTGTTAAGTAATGAACACACACCATTGTTTGCCAATGAATCAGGGCCAATTAAAGAAGTACATGCTTTTTGGCTAGCAGGGATGAGTTGTGATGGTTGTTCTATTGCTGCAGTCGGTGCTAAAAATCCTAGTGTTGAACAATTAATCCACCAGCAAATTCCAGGATTGCCGAAGATTATCCTCCACCATCCTGTTCTTGCCGTAGAGGCAGGGCATCGTTTTATGGAGCCGTATTACAAAGCTGTTAGAGGTGAATTAGGTGCAACCTACGTTGTCTTGTATGAAGGTTCGGTAGCCGATGAAGATATAGCAAAAGAAACGGGCGGGTATTTCTCAGCCATGGGCGCACAATTCCTTACGGATGAAGATGGTGAGCTACTAGGTGATGGTAGTTGGCGCCCATATCCAACGGCAGATATGCTCAAGGAACTGGCACCTGGTGCTGCAGCGGTTATTGCAGTAGGCACCTGTGCAGCCTGGGGCGGTGTACCTGCAGCAATTGGTAATGTTACTAATGCAATGGGAGTGATGGACTTCTTAGGTAAAGACTTCCGTAGTGCACTTGGCCTTCCTGTAGTTAATGTGCCAGGTTGTTCACCAATTGGTGATAATATTACCGAAACTATTACTGCGGTATTAATGTTTCTTGCAGGTGTCGGGCCACTACCTGAATTTGATGAGTTGGGCCGTCCTGCCTGGATGTTTAACGAAACTGTACACCGCGGTTGTCCACGAGCGGGATTTTACGAAGAAGGTACTTTTGCCGAGGAATATGGACAACAAGAATGTTTAGTTGAATTAGGTTGTTGGGGCCCGGTAGTGCAGTGTAATATCGCCAGGCGAGGGTCACTTGGCCATAACGGCGGTTGTATGAATGTTGGCGGTATTTGTATTGGTTGTACCATGCCAGGATTTCCAGATGCATTTGCACCTTTTTATAAAGCTCCTCCGGGTAAATTTATTTCAGGAACTGCTAGCCGAATAGTCGGTAGTTTTATTCGTCCATTACGACAGATCAGTCAACGCAAAGGTAATATGACCAACCGCTGGTTAAAGACTGAATCTATTCCGAGTGGCTGGGGTCATGTTGAAGCACCAGGCGTTGTTATGAAGACGATTCATTATTTTTATAAGAAGATTCAAACATCTGGATCACCTTTCCATCCTAGTGGCACTAAGCAGCAGCAAAAGCTCCAATTGAAAAGTCGTGCCGTTATGGCAGCAGGTGTTAAGCGTTCTGAAGAAAGGGCAATGGAAACTGCTAAAGCAGAAGAATTACTTTAAAGTTGAAATAATATATACATAACAAATTAAGGGGAATTTCTATGACAACTGAAGACATCTACTTTTATTTTTTCGTATGGCTGATCATAGCGGTGGTTCTAGTTATTGCCGCCGCCGCATTGCTAATTGGTGTTATTTGGTGTGCAAATCGCATTAGAAAACTTGCAGCTGTCGCCTTAGACGTGGTGGTAGATATTGAGAAGAACACCAAATCTATTTGGCAACTTAATGCCACACATTCAGTTTCTTCTCAACTACTTGGGGGCGCTAAGGCAATTGAAGACAATGCGGTTGCTATTTTAGGTGCCTTGTCAAAAAACGATAAGAAATGATTTAAATCTATAAAATATTTAGTTAATTAAATAAGGGGAGTATTAATATGGAAGGATTACTTGCTATGCTACCAACAGAGGCCGCCGCTGCCGCCGCTTTTGTTTGGACTGCAGCGTTAATTATTGGGCTTGTTGTGAGTCTTGTGGTTGCACTGTTGTTGTGGCTAATTTATCGTGAAGCTGTCATCATTGATGGTGTTGCTTCTAAGATATGGGACACTGGACAAATGGTTGCTAATAACACCATTCATATCCCCACACTATATCGAATCAATGAAGATATAGATAAAATCTTGGTCCATGCGTTAACCATTAATGATGGCGCTGCAGCTATCAAGAAACATGCTGAGGGTTGTGATGGATGCCCAAGCTGCTTGTTATAACTACAGGAGATAGAATATGTTACTTATGACCATATTAACAGCCTTACTAGTGATTGTATTTTTTCTAGTCTTGGCTTATGCACTAATTAAAATTAGTAGCGCTCTTAAGGCAATTGGCGGAACTCCAACCAGTTATCTGGCCAAGCTTCGTTTGGGACTGCGCGCTATTGAATCAGAGACAGGGCACTTAACGCCTCAGGTTGTTAGGGCAAATGAAAATCTCACTAAAATTGCAGGTGGATTGGTTGCAGTTGATGACAATTTAGTTGGCGTTATTAATGCCGCTGTCGCTCAAAAGAGGTATCAATAATGGAATACTTACTTACTTATATTAATGGCATTGATCCAAGCCTCAAGACTTTACCTGATGAAGTTTACTTTATATGGCAAGCGGTCTTGATTATCGTGGTTGTTGCGATTGTGCCTTTAGCCATCTTCCTACTGCAGCGCACTCTAAGAGCTGCACTTAATATTAAACGTTATTTCAAAGAAATGCTGTCTGCTGGTGTAGGCATTGCCGAAAATACCAGTTCAATTACGGCTTTGAATGACACGATCGAGGTGGCTACTACTATGGTGGGAGTTAGCGAAAAATTGGATGAACATTCAGCTACCATTGCTACAGTATTATCAGATCGCGCTAATGGGGGGAGTACATCATGACACAGTTACTTTTAGTAATTTCATTGATTGTAACTACAGCTGTAGTTTTGGTCGTAGTTGGTTATTTGATCGCTATTATTTACGCTTTAGTTGGCGCCTACAACAATCTCTCCAAGCTCGCAGGCGGGCTGATTGCCATTAAAGAAAATACCGACCCACTTGAGGGTCATATGAATACTATTAATGGCGGTTTGTCAGCATTATTGGCTGGCTTACTCAAAGTTAACGCTAATCTAGCAGCCATTGTGGGTGTTGCGACGGGTACAATTAATAAATAAAGCAGGTGCAATAAAAAAATAAAGGGGAATAAAATATGTGTTTTGAAAATCTACCAATCGAGTTTGATGAAGACGGTAATGCAACATTATTACCTGGAGTCGCTAACCCATATTCATATGAGACCCAGACTGTTGAGGAGCGTGAAGCTTTTCTAAAGGATATTGCACGTAAAAATGGACAACTGAACGATATTGATTTTGATCCAGTAACACGTGTTGCCGGCGCTCTAGCATTCCACAGTACAGTTAATTTAAAAGACCGTAAGGTAGTAGATACAGCCTCTATGGCGACGCTATTTCGTGGCTATGAAATCATTTTACGTGGTAGAGATCCACGAGATGCAGCTTTTATTAGTTCACGCGCCTGTGGTGTTTGTGGTGGTGTTCATGCGACTGCAGCAGCATTATCAATTGAAATGGCGTTAGGCATTAAACCGCCACCGTTGGGCATTGTTATCCGTAATTTAATGCTAAGTTGCGAGTATTTGTATGACAATCCATTGCATTTATTTATTCTTGCCGGTCCAGATTTTTCTGAGATTCTAGTTCGAGAGACTAATCCAGAAATTTGGGAAAAGGCTAAAGATTTCAAAACCAAGTACTCTAATATGCATGGCTATGAGACTATTGGTGAAATTATGACTGACCTGAATCCATTGACAGGTAAGCTATATTTAGAAGCATTAGAGTTGACTCGTGTGGCGCGTGAGGCTTACACGTTATTAGGTGGTAAATATCCTCACCCTGAAACTGTGATACCAGGCGGCGTAACCACTACTGTTACCACAACTACGATGATTGAGTTCTATCTTAAATTGAAAGTATATTTTGATTATTCGAAGAAGTGTGTTGGGATTTGGGATGACGTGTACGACTTTATGTATGAAGCCAACCCTTTGTATAAGGAAGTCGGCAAATTACCAGTCAATATTGTTGACTTTGGTCAATGGGATCATGAAGATTATTACGACGCCAGCTACGAGAATTGTAACGAATGGGGTGAGAAACGCTGGTCAACTCCAGGTGCTATTATTGATGGCAAGCTGGTCACTACAAGACTAACCGACCTCAATGTAGGAACAGAAGAGTTTATCGAACATTCTTACTATGAGCAGTGGGAGGATTATCCTTTTAAAACAGACCCTCTAGGCAACCCATTAAGCCCTAACCATCCTTGGAATAAAACGACAATTCCTAAGCCTGGTGTGCAAAACTGGAAGGAACGTTATAGTTGGTCCACCACACCAACATGGGATCGAAAAACTTTTGAAGCGGGTGCTTATGCACGTGTTTATATTTCTGCTCTTGCACAAAAATTACCTAAAAGTGATTATATAAAATCAACTGGACATAGCTTAATACTTAACGTTTCTGCTGATGAATTACCAGAAATGAAGCTGGAATGGGAAGTGCCAAAGATTTGGAATGCTTTTGAGCGTAATCGAGCTCGTGCCTATGCAGTTGCCTTTAATATGATGGTTACTATGGAAAACTGGGTACGTGCCAATGATATGGTGAAACGCGGCGAAACTAAAGTGGCTACACCATTTGAAATTCCTAAAAAAGGTCAGTTTCGTGGTGTGGGTTTCTGGGGTGCAGGCCGTGGTTATTTAGCGCATTGGTGTGTGATTGAAAATGGCGTTTTAGCAAACTATCAGATCTCTACCCCGTCAACTGTTAACGCATGCCCAAAGACCCCATGGGGAGAGAGTGGCGCGTATGAGCAGGCTGTGCTGAATACGCCAATCATTGAGACTAATTTCACCGACGAGAAGGATTTTAAAGGTATTGATATATTGCGTGCTTTACGTAGTTTCGATCCTTGTATGCCATGTACCACACACGTGATGATTGAGGGTACTGATAGAGTGATTACTCGTGAAGTTACTACCTGTGCATGTGGAATCTCCTAATATAGTTGTTATTAAGCTAGATTAAAAAATGATGGCTAAGATTGGAATAGGGCTGGTTGGTTATTATCAGTTCGTTCGCGGGTATCCTATTGGTCCTACTCTGAAAGAACATATTGATGCGGCAGATTGGGCTGACGATGTGGAAATTAAAGAGATGAACTGGGGGCCTATTGCGATCGTTCAAGAATTCCAGGCTGAAAAAATCAACTATGATCGTTTTTTACTAATCACAGCGGTTGATCGTGGTTTGCCCGCAGGCACAGTGACATGCCGTCGTTGGGTTGGTGGTGAAATCGATATTATGGATACTCAGGATCGAGTGTTTGAAGCGGTGACAGGAATTATTAGTATGGATAATTTACTCGTTATTGGTGAGCATTTTGAAATTTGGCCTAAAGAAGTTATAACTATAGAAGCTCAGGTAGTTGATACCGCAATGGGAGATTTGGTTATGTCTGAAATGGAGATTAACCGACAACGTGGTGAAATAAGCATTATTGGCGACAATCCTTTAACTGATGACATGGAAATATTAGTTAATAAATTATTCGAAAAGATTAATCAAGCGGTTGTAGGTGGTGCTCAAGCGATGGATCTTGTGCCTTTGGGAATTGAGCAACTTAATAAATTAACAGATGTGTGTCATTACCAAATAGATGATACAAGCACCATATCTGATCCAATTAAATGATATATAATTGAGTTGAATATGTACAAAGATTGTACGAAATAGCTAAATAAAAGGAGTTTCTCATGGGTTCAAGTTTAAATAGAAATCAACAAACTAATGAACTTGATCGGTTGGTCAATCGTGAAGAGGTATTAGAAATTTGTTATTGGTATCAAGGTGAAGGCTTTGGAGATGTTTATAGCTCCCCTTCAATGAATACATTTCTGAAGTGTAATAATGAAGCGATTGATGATGCCTTTTTAGAATTATCTGAGCAAGGTTTTTTGGAGGCAATTGAACTTGGTTCGACCTTATCCTACAAATTTACTGCTAGTGGAAAGAAGGAGGGTGGTCGTTTATTTAATGCCAGCTTTGCTGACCTTCAGAAATCATCACATGGTGAATGTGCTGCAGGCTGTTGTGATGGAGATGATCACTCTGCATGTGGAGATGGTTGTTCCCTTTAGGTTCATAGTCCCTACTAATAAATAAATGATCTTTTATTTTTCGAGTAATTTAAAAGGAGTATTGCTGTGTCAGTAATATCTGTTCTATTTATTAGGCCTGGAGCTCATTAAAAATGGCTGCTAATAACGAGCAAGAGCGTATTGGCTATATGACCTCTTCTGGATGGGAGAAGTTACTTCAACAAGTTAATGCACAAATTGAAGAATTAGAACAAATTTCAGATTCCGAAGTAAAGGATAAGGTCTTTACATTGCTGGCAGGTATTGATGCTATTCATCGCGAGTCTCTGGGGAGGTTGGTCAGTTTATTTAAGGAAGGCGTCCTTGAGCAAGTGATCAACGACCCACCGATTCATACTTTGATGGAGCTGTATGATCTGCTACCAGCTTTGGAGGAACATCAAGAGCAACAGTATGATAAAAATGGATTCCCTGTAATTCCATTAGATGTCATAACCGGATCAAAAGGTGCTGCTCCAGTCAAGTCTGTAATTCCTCACTGGGTTCCTGTACCAGATGCGCAATCAACGTTAGAGCCGAATTCAATCCGTTCTGTTAATATCGATGGCCATCATATTATCCTGTGTCGTGTTCACATTACTGATGATGAATATTTTGCAGTTTCTGCGTCTTGCGCACAAGATGGCTCCTCGCTTGAGACGGCGACTCTTAATAAATACACATTAACCTGCCACAACCATCAGGGTTGTCATTACGATATACGACAAGGTACCCGTATCGCCGCTCGCGGAGATAGTATTGATTGCTACCCGGTAGAGGCGGATGAAAAACGTATTATGATCGGTATAGATATGGATTTTGTTCCAAATCTTCCAGTCTTTTAACTGGTAAATATGAGTGATCAGGACTATAGATTGCTCGTTGTTGGTGTGGGTAACGTATTGCAAGGTGATGATGGTTTCGGAGTGGAGCTGGCAAACCGTCTGATGTTAAGAACTGATATTCCAGACAATATAAAGTTAATGGAAACCGGCATCGGTGGAATGAGTTTAATTCAAGAGCTTATGTATGGCTATGACGCCTTATTAATTCTTGATGCTTATCAAAATGGTGGTGAGCCTGGACAATTGTATTTATTAGAACCAATACTGCCAGATCTATCAGGGCTCAAGCCTCATGAGCTTCGTGATTATTTTGCTGATACCCATTACGCAACCCCTATGCGTGCATTGAATTTTCTATCACGTGTAGGTCAGTTGCCAAAAGTAGTCAATATTGTCGGTTGCGAGCCCGAAGAAATAGATGACATGACGCTTGGCTTAAGTAAAGTTGTTACAGATGCCATCCCGAAAGCAGAAAAAATGACAATAGACTGGATCAGCAGGCATTTAAAGTCTGAAGCTTACCTGTAATTATCGATATGAGTATTAAGTAAGTGCAATCACTGTATTTAATTGTTGGCGACAAACAGGTTTCTCCTTGTGATCATGAAACCTATAGATGTTTTAAGTTGTCAACACACGCTAGAATTATAAGGACCTAATTATGAACAATTATACAAAAACATTAGCAGATGGATTGAGCGCATATGAGCAACGAAATTATAAGCAAGCGGCAGAAATATGGGCAGTTCTTGCCAATCAAGGGGATGCCGAAGCGCAGTTCAGCTTGGGGGTCATGTTTAAAAATGGTATCGGCGTACCACAAAACGATACCGAGGCAATGGGCTGGCTACGAAAATCAGCAGATCAGAATCATGAACATGCTAAATTGATTGTAGATGTTATTGACAGAGAGTCAGAGGATAACGTTCCAGTTCCACCTCAGTCTTGATTATTATTTCCTAGTGGAATATCTGAGCATTCCCTGAGTCTCATATAATTGTTTATGCACTCATAACCAGGCTCTAATCATATGCGGTGCATACAATGGACTGCGTAATTTATTTCGTGTCGTAACTGCAAACATAATTATCAATCTTGATTAGGTGTTCTTTTCTCATGAGTCTAGATTGTCTGTGAGTATTTGTTCAGGTTTTATAGTGCCACGATAAAAATCACAATGGAAATTATCCAGCAATGGTTGTTGTAGGATCTTATTAGCCAGATCTTGTTTTAGACGGGAAAAATTCTGTTGATCATCGCCTTGCTCATTGGTGGTGCCTAATCGATCTAGTAACTCATTAAACAGCTCAGGAATAAAATTTTGTCGCAAACTAATAAAAGCGGTGTGAGTATTATTGCTCACCCACCAGGCAAATCGCATATTGCTATTGCAAGAATTAGTGTCCGTGCATTCTTCTGTTAAGCTAAATTTTTGGTTGCTAATGCAATGAGTTATGTATTCAATCACATCTTTAACACCAGGACCAGGATGTGCAGATACAATGGTTAATTGATCTCGGTTCCAAATCAAATCAGCCTTTTTAAATGTATTTTCTGCTAGCTCCAATGCACGAAAAGCTATAGACAAACCAAACCATGCATTGCCAGTATGATATTTTAGTACGTCATTGAAACTGATCGATACGACTTTGCCATTGTCTATAATGCTAATATTGATGTTTTCAGAAGCTAAATCCATTAATAAACTCTAGATGGGTTTAATTAATTATTGTATTGACAACATGCACACAACTCAAACTACAATGAGAGTTGTGAGTATCAAATAGTTATAATTATTTTTTTGTACACGCCTCTTTTTTAGCATCGGAAAAACCTCTAGCGTATGCATTTGCCTTGTCTGGAAGTGGCTGTAGTGACCTTTTTTCTATATCCAATTCTGCCAATTTCAAAGCGATTTCATAAATTGCTTTAGTTCCAGCACATTTTGGATCAAAGTCAATAGGCGCTTGAGCCTGGCGTTCAGCCTCTATGAATTGCTCCTCTAGAGGCACATAACCAATGATTGATAATTCATGTTGTTCGCAAAATTGATCGATTGCAACTCTATCTGCTTCGGTTTTAACCTTGTTGGCAACAACAAAAATATTAGGAATTTCTAGTTCTGCTGATAGTGAGGCTGTGCGCGCACCTGCTTCAAGTGATCTATAGTAGGGCTCAACAACGACTAGCATAGTATCAACATTTGCCGCTGTACCTCGCTTAAGGTGTTCAAGGCCAGCTTCCATATCAGTTACGGTGAATTCACCGTAGGCGCTCATCTCAGTAATAACGCCACGTACGGCACGATGTGAGGCACACATGCAACCACTACCGGCGCTACCATCAGCAGGCTTACCCATAACGATAAGGTCAATATTTTCAGGTGCAGAGGCCGAATAATTCTTGATTAATTCTTCCTCCGTACATGTCATCTTTAATTTAAGATTACCATCAGCATCTTTCTTCATCTCCATGATGCTTGGCGGTATGTAATTGATATTGTCTGCATCATCCCGTGCCATACCTAAGGTTAGAGCGAGATTTGGATTAGGATCGCCATCAATGGCTAAAACTTTATGACCATCACCAGCCAACAATCTAGCTAGAGTACCTGCGATAGTGGTCTTACCTGAGCCACCTTTACCTACTGTTGCAATTTTCATTTATCCCCTGTTTAATTGATTAGATTATGAATTAATACTACTCTAGTTTTAATTACGTGTCTAGCAAATTCACATCATTTGTGTTGATGTGAATTTGATTGTAGTGTGGCGTAAAAAGGCAATCTAAACTTCTTAAGAAGAAATAGTGTGATGGATCAACTATAAAGATTAATTTAATGTTTTAATTATGATTTTTTAGATATATGATTGAAATTTTTCAATCTTTATTGTTGCGTAACATGGCATCCATCTGCATCTGAGCCTCTCCGAGTTCACGTAGTAATTCTAGTGTTTTATGGGCTTCGGTTTCATCAATGCGACTCATGGCAAAGCCAAGGTTAATCAATGCCCATTCGCCGACACAGGATTCTACTGGATGATCTGCATCGACAAGAAAGGCAATGTTAATTTCATGTTTTTTACCATTCACCTCAATCATCGCTAAATTGGTTTCTGGATTGCTTATTTCAACGATTTTTCTTGGAATACCTACACACATAATTTACCCTGGAATGAAAAATAATACAAATTAGAAAGTGTATGAAACTAAGTATTTATACACTCTGCTTGTGATTATATCACTACACTCTAAGTTTAGGATTATTGTTGAGATAGTGCATCTAATTC
>JAPYQD010000104.1 GCA_029937335.1 Gammaproteobacteria bacterium | reverse complement strand
CCTTCCTGACCACGAAAATAAATATGACCACCATCACCACCATCACCACCATCAGGGCCACCATCAGGGATATATTTCTCTCGACGAAAACCTAAACAGCCTGCACCACCTTTGCCAGCTTCAATACGAATACTGGCAGAATCAACAAATTTCATGGGCGCTCTTTTAAAAACCACTAAAATACAATGCGTGTATTATACCTTTTATCAATGAATCGAACTCTCTACAGCTTAGTCGGAACTTTACTTTTACCAATCATGGTATTGCGTTTGTTAATCAAAGGCTTAAAAACACCTGCCTATCGACAAAGAATTTTCGAGAGACTTGGGTTTATCAACAAAATCCCAGTACCTATTATTTGGGTGCATTGTGTCTCGGTCGGTGAATTTAGAGCAGCCACTGTACTGATTGATCAGCTGATTAAAAGTTATCCTGATCATCGAATTTTAGTCACAACCACCACCCCTACAGGCTCACAAGCAGTACTTGAGCACTACCAAAGTGAAGTATTGCATTTTTATTTTCCCTTTGATTTACCTTTGATTGTGAATCGCTACATTAAGCAAATTAATCCCGCCATTTGTATTTTATTAGAGACAGAGATTTGGCCTAATCTTATTCATGCTTTAAATAAAAACAACATTCCAAGCCTACTGGTAAATGCCAGACTGTCGCAACGATCATTAGAAAAATACCAAAAATTTGCGCCAAATTTAGCCTGGAAAACTTTAAATAAATTCACAACAATAGCCACACAAAACCAAAACTCTGCCAATCGGTTTATTGAATTGGGCGCAGATACCAGCAAGGTTGTTGCAGTAGGTAATATTAAATTTGATCAAAACCCAAGCGCTGACAAGGTCATTAGTAAAAAATTAAAAACCATCATTGGTAAACGCAAGGTTGTGGTTTTTGCCAGTACGCACAAAGGTGAAGAAGTACAAATCATTGATGCTTATTTAAACCATAAAGATGACATTAATGCTTTGCTGGTAATCATTCCAAGACACCCTGAACGCTTTAACGAAGTATATAAACTGGCGCAAAAACACCGGCTCAATATTGTCAAACGATCAAGCAATCAATCGTGCAAAGATTGCGACCTACTACTGGGTGACTCTATGGGTGAAATGATGAGCTACTTTGATGTAGCGGATGTTGTGTTTATGGGTGGTAGCCTCAACAACACAGGCGGGCACAATATGCTTGAACCTGCCGCTTTATCTAAGCCTATTTTGTTTGGTCCAAATGTTTTTAACTTTGCTGAAATATCATCTGACTTGTTAGAACAAAATGGGGCGATTCAAATATCTAATGCTGATGACTTATTTAAATCCATCACCGCACTACTCGCAGACACTAAAGCAGCAAAAACTTTAGGTAAGAATGCCAATCAATACTTTGAATCCAAGCAAGGCGCAGTAGATAGACTTATCAAACAGGTTCAGCTATTTTTGCATTAAGTGTTGTCTAACAAAGGCGGCCGTTCTTTGATTGGCGTCTTTGGTTGCTAGATCATCTGCAAAGGTTCTTACGTGTGATGGCCTAAAATCAAACCCACGACCAACACCTGGATAGATAATCAGTTCGGCATCAACACCATTGCCTTTTAATACATCAATACCCGCCAAAATCGGACGTATTCTTTGATATTGATCATGTTCGCCAACAAAGATTAACGTCGGTACATTTAGTTCGTTAATCTGCGGTGCGTATTGGTAAATTTGCTTAACTTCGGGTGCATTTGGATCTTGCCAATGTGGATAGTAAGACACATAACAAGCCACCTTTTCAGCTTGTTGATTGTGTGTTACTAAGGCTTTCAGCGTCATATAACCACCTCGAGTATGAGACACCGTGCACGCCTTATTGCCAACAATATCATCGCGTTGCAATAACACATCAATACCTTTAGCCACATGCTGATCGTAAATAATATCATGCTCAATTGGAAATGGGGGTGTCATATAAGTGCCAAACATGTCTGGTGCTAATACGACAAAACCACGTGCCGCTAAACGCTTAACCCTTGGCAATGTCCAAGCACCTAAACCGCGACGACCATGTTGAAATAAAATGGGTAAATATTTACCGGGCTTAGTCGGTTTAAACAAAAATGCCTCAACCTCAATACCCTCATCCATATAAGTAATTTCTTCCATAGAAACCTCATAATTTTGAGGTACCGGTAATTGCCCCTCTTTCCACCAAGCATCATCCCACCAGCGTTTTTCTTTGTCTTGCGGATAGCTGATATCAATCCAAGGTTTAGATGGGTGAGGAGAGGCCATCACCAAGCCGGAAAAAATAAAACAACAAGCAGTTGCACCCAATAATACATTTTTTAAATTAAACATTGTCATTACCCCAGTAACGTTGCATTTCATAATAAAGAAACGAAGCACTCCAAGTGATTAAAACAAAACCAACCAGAGCCTCCATGCCCACTAAAAATCGAATAGAGCCTAGTGGCTCAATATCACCAAAACCTAGCGTCGTAAAATTGGTGAATGAAAAATAAACACTGTCCATTAACGAGCCATCAAAATTACCCTGTATTCCACCCCAATACTCATCTTTACTCATGAAAAAATACACCACAGCAAATAGCCATATTTCTACCACATGGGCAATCAGCGCAATAAACACCACCATCACAATTTTAAATCGATGTTTTATTCTCACTTTGGGCAGGAACAAGGTTGCGCGATAGAGAAATTCATAATGAATCAACACACTTAAAGCCACAATAATCGTATTAACCAATGCCGCTAGCCACATAATCAAAACTTCTTTATAATTAAAGTGATTATTGTACTTAAGAAATATCGGGAAAAATCAAAATGGGATGTTGCAATACAAAAACTGACGAAAAAACACTGTGCTATTGCTTTAACATTAGTGAAAATGCCTATATAGAAGCACTAAAAGCCGGAAAAGGCAGTGTTTTAAAAGATTTTGTGGTGTTTCAGACTAAATACAATTACTGTAACTGTGAAAACCTCAACCCTTCTAAGCAGTGCTGCCTAAAAGCGTTTAAG
>JAPYQD010000103.1 GCA_029937335.1 Gammaproteobacteria bacterium | reverse complement strand
ATCAACGAATGCACCGTAATCAGCCAAGTTCTTAACGATACCATCGATTTCTTTACCTTCTTCCAATGTTTCAAGTAAGGCTTCACGATCAGCTGAATTAGCTTCTTGCATAACCGCTTTTCTAGAAATAACGATGTTGTTTCTAACTTCGTCCATCTTAATAACGATGGCTTCAATTTCTTGACCCGTAAGGTATGAGAAATCTTTAACAGGACGTACATCAACCAATGAGCCTGGTAAGAATGCTTTAACCACGCCAATATCAACTGTGAGACCGCCTTTAACAGCGCCAGTAACAATACCAGTTACCACTTCTTTAGAATTCATTGCAGTTTCAAGTGACTGCCACAACTTGATGCGCTTCGCATCAGCATGTGACAATAATGTATTACCTAGGCCATCGTCGATTGATTTTAGAGCGACTTCTACAATATCGCCCTCTGCAACTTCGATTTCACCTTGTGGATTTTTAAATTCGTCTAGAGAGATAAAACCCTCTGATTTTAAGCCAACATTAACAATCGCTTTTTCACGATTAATGCTAACGACGGTACCCATTAATAAAGCACCAACTTTTACGTTTTGTTGTTCTGCGCTATTCTCAAATAGCTCTGCAAATGATTCTGACATATTTTCTTCTTTGATATTGACCGGTAAATATTCCAACAACGGTGTAAGTTGGGTGATTATCGGGTTAGTTTATTTATAAAGCTTAACCGCTTAAGCTTTAATTAACTCACTCACTTGAGTGATTACCTCATCAATCGATAACTCAGTGGTATCAATGATTAAGGCGTCTTTGGCAGGTTTGAGTGGTGAGTGTTTGCGTGAAGAATCACGCTCGTCTCTAGCTACAACATCTGCTAAGATTTGCGAAATTATACCCTCAGACCCTTGGTTTTGCAATTGTTTTAGGCGTCTATTAGCGCGCTCCTGTGCACTTGCCGTTAAGAAAACTTTAAAAGGCGCATCGGCAAAAACCACAGTACCCATATCACGACCATCGGCCACCAAACCAGGCGCTTTTGCAAACGCTTGTTGGCGCTTTAAAAGTGCAGCGCGCACCACGCCAATTGAAGCAATCTTGGAAGCCATCTCACCGGTTTGTTCAGTGCGCAAAACCTTGGATACATCTTGTCCATCTAGATACACGCTCACCAACTCACTATCGGTTTCAGTTTTAAAGGCTAAATCGAGATTATTCGCCACTTCTACTAAAGCAGATTCATCTGTGACATCAATATTTCTGGCGTCAACTGCCAATGCAAAAGCACGATAAATTGCACCAGAATCTAATAAGTGCCAACCTAGTTTTTGTGCCATGATACGAGCAACCGTACCCTTGCCAACCCCACTGGGGCCATCAATCGCTAAAACAGGAATTAAACTCACTTAGTCTCGGGGCGCATGTGTGGGAACAACAACACATCACGAATCGATGGGGAGTCAGTAAATAGCATCACCAATCGATCAATACCAATACCTTCACCTGCTGTGGGTGGCATGCCATATTCTAGCGCACGAATGTAATCTGCATCATAATGCATGGCTTCGTCATCGCCTGCGTCTTTCTCAGCCACTTGGGCTTTGAATCGTGCTGCTTGATCTTCAGCATCATTCAACTCAGAGAAGCCATTGGCAATCTCACGACCACCAATAAACAACTCGAAACGATCGGTAATAAATGGATTGTTGTCGTTACGACGTGCCAATGGTGATACTTCAGTTGGGTATTCGGTAATGAAGGTTGGCTGCATGAGTTTTTCTTCAACTGTTGCTTCAAAAATCTCAATTTGGATCTTGCCTAAGCCCCAATTATCTTTGACTTGAATGTTAAGATTTTCAGCCGTTTTCTTGGCATTGTCTTCGTTAAGATCGTCTGCTGTTAATGTTGGGTTGTATTGCAAGATTGAATCAAACACACTAATGCGATCAAATGATTGTGAGAAATCAAAATCATCACCTTGATAATGAATAACAGCATCTCCACATACGTCTACAGCAATGCCGCGGAAGAGCTTTTCAGTCAGATCCATCAGGTCATGATAAGTCGCATACGCTTGATAAAATTCAATCATGGTGAATTCTGGATTGTGGCGAGTGGACAAGCCTTCGTTTCTAAAATTACGATTAATCTCAAACACCCTATCCATACCACCAACAACCAAACGCTTAAGGTACAGCTCTGGCGCAATACGCAAGTACATACCAATATCAAGTGCGTTATGATGGGTCTCAAATGGTTTGGCTGTCGCACCGCCTGGAATGGTTTGTAACATCGGTGTTTCTACTTCGATAAAGTCAATGTCATTAAAGAAATTACGAATATAGGCCACAATCTGAGAGCGGCGTTTAAAGGTGTTACGCGCTTGCTCATTAGTAATTAAATCAACATAGCGTTGACGATAACGAATTTCTTGGTCAGACAATCCGTGGAATTTTTCGGGTAATGGTCGTAAGGATTTGGTGAGTAATTTTATGCCACTAATACGGATTGACAATTCACCAACGTTGGTTTTAAACAAAGTACCGGTTGCGCCAATAATATCACCGATATCCCATTTTTTAAACTGTTCGTTATAAAAACCTTCAGGCAGTTCGTCGCGTGTCACAAATAATTGGATTTGTGAGCTAGAGTCTTGTATGTGAGCAAAGCTTGCCTTGCCCATAACTCGTTTGAGCATCATACGCCCTGCCACTGACACTTCAACGTTTTTTTCTTCTAATTCTTCTTTAGAAAAACCATCATAATCATTGATAATATCTTGCGCTAAATTGGCTGGTTTGAAATCATTAATAAAAGGGTTACCCGCTTCTCTTAAGGTGGCTAATTTTGCTCTTCGTTCAGTTATTAATTTGTTATCGTCTTGGTCGCTCACTGCTTTGTCTTTTCCTCTAATTCTTGTTGTGCCAATGCTTTTGCTTTGGTTAAATCTTCTTCAGCTTCACTGGATTTTCCCATGCGCTTGAATAAAGTGCCACGATTATAATAGGCTTGGTAAAAATTTGCATCCAATTCAATGGCTTTATTCAGATCTTCTAAGGCAAAATCATCTT
>JAPYQD010000102.1 GCA_029937335.1 Gammaproteobacteria bacterium | reverse complement strand
CTTCCTTTAGAGATTTTACTGTAAGGGATATTCCCCTTGTTTTAACGATTGAACGTTTGGTTTATGATTCCCCATGGAGTCAGGCTAAATTTACCGACAGCTTAAATAACCCAAAAACATTATCCAGCTTATTGATTATTGATGAACAAGTGTTGGGCTACTTTGTTGCTACATATTCGCCAGATTCAGTAGACCTACTTAATATTTGCATTCATCCAGAGCATCAACACCAAGGCTTAGGCACACAGTTGTTTGATTATTTAATTCAGCAGTTGCAAGCCTTAAGCCTTAATACGATATTTATTGAGGTACGCGCATCCAATAAATCGGCACTTTTGTTTTACCAAAAACTCGGTTTCAACGTGATCGACAGCCGTAAAAAATACTATTCAAATGGCGAGGATGCTAAAATACTACGTTTACAAACAAGGTAGCTATGTCACAAAAAACTAAGATCATTTATACCTTGACTGATGAGGCGCCAGCATTGGCAACTTACTCATTACTGCCGATAATTAAGGCGTTTACCGGTGCTGCAGACGTGACGGTTGAGACTCGTGATATCTCTTTAGCTGCTCGTGTGATTGCTAATTTTCCTGAAAGGCTAACTGCCACGCAAAAAATGGGCGATGCTTTAAGTGAATTGGGTCAGATTGTTAAATTGCCAGAAGCCAATATTGTTAAGTTACCGAATGTGAGCGCCTCTATTCCACAGCTAGAATCAGTGATTGCTGAGCTTCAAGCACATGGTTATGATATTCCAAATTATCCTTCCAATCCTCAGAGTGATGAAGATAAAGCGCTTAAAGCTACGTTCTCTAAAGTATTAGGCAGTGCAGTCAATCCGGTATTGCGCGAAGGCAACTCTGATCGTCGTGCACCGCCATCAGTTAAAAGCTACGCTCAAAAAAATCCTCATTCAATGGGCGTTTGGGCAACTGATTCCAAAACAGCTGTAGCCAGTATGTCTGAAGGTGATTTTTATGGTTCTGAAAAATCAACGACCACTACCGATGCAACGCAGTTCACTATTCAATTTGAAAGTGTTGATGGTTCAATTGAAGAATTAAAAGCACCCGCTTCACTGCAAGTAGGCGAGATTATTGATGCGGCTGTCATGAGTCAGTCGTCTTTGCGAGGTTTTATAACTCAGACCATTGCACAAGCGAAAGAGCAGGGCGTGCTATTCTCTGTACATATGAAAGCCACAATGATGAAGGTGTCTGATCCTATTATTTTCGGCCAAGTAGTGGGTGTCTTTTTTGAAGATGTGTTTAAGAAGCATGCGTTGGTTTTTGAAGAGTTAGGCATCAATGCAAACAATGGTTTGGGCGACATACTTACCAAAATCGAAACGTTAGAGCCTAGCAAAAAATCAGAAATTGAAGATGATATTCAAGCAGTTTATGTCAAACAACCTGACGTGGCTATGGTTGATTCTGACAAAGGTATTACCAATTTAAACGTACCGAGTGATGTGATTGTTGATGCATCGATGCCAGCCATGATCCGAAGCTCGGGTCAGATGTGGAATAAAGAGGGTAAGCAGCAAGATACCATGGCGGTGATTCCTGATCGCTGTTATGCAGGTGTTTTTCAAGAAACCATTAGTTTTTGTAAAAAGCACGGCGCATTCGATCCTACTACGATGGGCTCTGTTTCAAATGTTGGCTTGATGGCGCAAAAAGCCCAAGAGTACGGCTCTCACGATAAAACATTTCAAATGACAGCGGCAGGAACAGTACGTGTTATCTCTACAGATGGAGTGGCATTACTTGAGCAATCTGTAGAAGTGGGCGATATTTTCCGCATGTGTCAAGTAAAGGACGCACCGATTCAAGACTGGGTTAAATTAGCAGTGAGTCGCGCCAGGGCAACAAACTTACCCACTATTTTTTGGCTAGACGAACAGCGTGCACATGACCATCAAATGATCAAGAAAGTTAATCAATACTTGCTTGATCATGATACAACCGATCTTGAAATTCACATTATGTCACCTGAGGAGGCTACCCGATTTACACTCAAGCATGTGAAAGCCGGTAAGAACGTCATTTCAGTGACAGGCAATGTACTACGAGATTATTTAACCGATCTATTTCCGATACTAGAGCTTGGAACCAGTGCAAAAATGTTATCGATTGTGCCACTCATGAATGGTGGTGGTTTGTTTGAAACCGGCGCTGGCGGCTCAGCACCTAAACATGTTCAGCAATTAACGGCTGAGAATCACCTGCGTTGGGACTCTTTAGGTGAGTTTTTAGCTTTATCGGTTTCACTAGAGCATTTAGCAGCTACATTCGATATGCCTAAAGCACAAGTATTGGCAACTACCTTAGATGCAGCGACAGCTAAGTTTTTAGATAACGATAAATCGCCATCACGCAAAGTAGCTGAGCTAGACAATCGTGGTAGTCATTTTTATTTGGCTATGTATTGGGCACAGGCGTTGGCGGCTCAAACACAAGATCTTGAATTACAAACGCAGTTTACATTAGTAGCTGAGGCCCTATCTGCTAACGAATCAGTCATCATTTCTGAACTAAACGCAGTTCAAGGTAAGGTGGTTGAGCTGGGTGGTTATTACCAACCTAATCCAGAGTTAGTCGCCAAAGTGATGCGCCCAAGTGTTGTTTTAAATACAATCATTGATTCTATATCATAGTATTAATATGTACTGATAGTGTTGCATAGCGTGTTTTACTGTGTATTATTGAAATTTTAGGTGGGTTTGACGCTTATCTAGATTAAAACTATATATAAATAATAACCTTAAGAGGAGAGAAAATGAAAAACTTAACAAAAGCAATCGCGATTGCAACAGTAGTAGCAGCAACATCAGCGTCAGCATTTATGCATGACAACAACAATGGCTGGGGTGGTAACAACTCTAATTGGGGTCCAATGAGCGGCGCTAACAACATGGGTCCATTCTCAGGCGGCAACAACATGGGTCCATTCGGCGGTGGTTCTAACATGGGTCCATTCTCAGGCGGCAACAACATGGGTCCATTCGGTGGTGGTTCTAACATGGGTCCTATGAATGGCGCTCAAAACTGGG
>JAPYQD010000004.1:16351-18498 GCA_029937335.1 Gammaproteobacteria bacterium | reverse complement strand
AAAGTTGTAAATTCTGAATTTAAGGAAGCCACATTGTAAGATAATTATTAAATATTTTACAATTATTAAACCCAGCTTTTGCTGGGTTTTTTATCGTCAATATAAACCGTATATGTTGTTATAGTTTAAACGGATAATGTGGCCATCATAACTGCCAATCTAGAAGACCTGTTACTCATTAACTGAGTAACAAGCAACGCCACCTTTTTGTGAGCCTGCTGCAAACATACAACGCACATTAGGATTGTCAGCTGGAATCCACTCATACACGCGAATATTCCAGCCTGCGGTTTCAATCAAATATTCAGAGCTAGGTTTAACAGTTGTAGCGCCCATGGTAGTCATTTTTTCCCAAAGTCCTGCTTGAGCCGACACTGACAATAAGAATGTTGTGATTAGTACAATTATTTTAGTTCTCATATTATTTCCTGTGTTTTTATAATGGGTTAGCGCATACCACGTTGCTTTTTAATGAGCTCGTAAGCACTGATGATTTCTTGAGTTTTCTCTTTGGCGATTGTCATCATTTCCTCTGGTAGGCCTTTGGCAACTAATTTGTCGGGATGATGTTGTGATAATAATCGACGATAAGCACGTTTGATTTCTTTATCCGTTAGATTTTTATCTACGCCTAATATTACATAGGCATCGTCAATGCTTAGCTTGCTAGCATGATGACTGGTGGCGGAAAACTGCTGGATAAGATTTTCTAACTCATGAAGTGAGAAGTTTAGTTTTTGGGCGATGTATTTAAGTGCATCGTGTTCTTTGTCATCCAACACTCCATCTGCATAAGTGGCTTGGATTTGAATCTCTAAAAACATACGCACCAGATCTGTGCGTCTATGGCTCTCAAGTCGGAATTGCTCAAGCACTTCATCTAACTTAAAGTCTGATTGCTTGCCTTGATTAAACAGCTCTTTTGCAACTTTTTGCATATTAGCATCTAGCTGCATGTGCTGCATAACTTGTTGCGCTAGTAGTATTTCAGCTTTTGACACTTTGCCATCGGCTTTGGCAATATAACCCATGACCGAAAATACACCACTAAAAAATGCCGCTTGAACACGCTGCTGATCACCTGGATTAAAGCCCTTGTCAAACCCACCAAAACTGGCTTTATTTTTAGAAAAATTACCCGCGAATGCCACACCAAGCATTGCACCGAGTGGCCCACCCAATATAAAACCAAATGTTCCGCCTAAAATTGTTGTCCACCAGCTCATATCGCTACCTTATTTCTTTTGAGATTTTTTCTTAGAATCCCAAAAACTTCTTTTTTTATTGGGTTTTTTATCTTTAGAATTACTGTCTTTTCCGTATCTTGGCTTATTACGAGGCTTGTTCTTTTTAGGTTTTTTGTTCTTAGGTGGTAATTGATTTTTAAGTGATTCTGGTACGTCATGATCGGGTACAAAATCATCCACCATAATACGATCTAGTTTATTTTGAATCAGGCGTTCAATATCAAAAAGCTGCTTTGCCTCATCAGCGCTCACCAAAGAGATAGCCTCGCCTTTTGAACCTGCACGGCCGGTACGACCAATGCGGTGCACATAATCTTCTGGCACATTAGGTAAATCAAAGTTAACCACATGAGGCAGTTCAACAATATCAATACCTCGAGCGGCAATATCGGTTGCTACTAATACATTAACCTTACCGGCTTTAAAATCAGCCAATGCGCGTGTACGTGCACCTTGGGACTTGTTGCCATGAATGGCAGCTGCTGTAATGCCTTTTTTACCCAACTGAGTTGCAATACGATTGGCACCATGCTTGGTGCGACTAAACACCAACACCTGATACCAACTATGGTCTTTAATAAGTTTTGTTAACAAGGCTTGTTTTTTAGATTTATCCACTGGATGAATCCACTGTTTAACTGATTTAACCGTTGTATTGCGCGGGGTTGTTGAAATCTCAACTGGGTTGTGAACTAAAGATTTTGCTAGCTTTCTAATGTCATCAGAAAAGGTAGCTGAAAACATTAACGTCTGTCTTTTAGGAGGTAACGTCTTTAAAATTCTCTTAATATCGGGTAAAAATCCCATATCTAGCATTCTATCTGCTTCATCGAAAACGATGATTTCTAGCTGGTCAAACTTCACTGCATTTTGCGAATGAAGATCTAACAATCGGCCTGG
>JAPYQD010000004.1:0-16251 GCA_029937335.1 Gammaproteobacteria bacterium | reverse complement strand
GATATTTGTAAATACAATAAAAATAACTACTGTGTTGGCTGTAAGCGCCATAGCGATGAGATCACTGGCTGGATTAATTACTCAGACTCAATGCGTGAAGCGATTATGCAAGACTTAAAAAGTAGAAGCATTGATGAATGAGCTACAACAACATTCAATAGATTGTCCATATTGTGGCGAAGTCATTGAAATAGACATTGATTGTTCTGAACTGAATCAAAGTTATATTGAAGACTGCTCAGTATGTTGTCGGCCGATTAATATCACGGTTTCAATCGATTTTGACAACCAAGTACATGTGCATGCAACACATGAAAATGAATAAGCTCTAGCTGTTTTCTGCTGGCGTTCTGGCTTTAATACTTAAAGCATGCAATTCGCCGCTATCGATATTTTCACGCACAGTGGCCAATACCATTCTCTGCCTAGCCAATAACGACATACCTTCAAAAATAGGAGATACGACCAAGGTTGAACAATTACAACCATCACCCTCCATTGTTACTGTTGAACCCTCAACGCCCGCCTCAAGCTTGGCTTGAATTTCGTCTAAAGTCATAATTTACGCTCCAAATAAGCTTTTAAGTATAAAGAAAAATACAATCGACATGATTGCGCCTGCAGGCAATGTAATCAACCATGATAGAAAAATTTTGTTAATCACGCGTGTATCTAATGCTGCTAAACCACGTGCTAAACCAACACCCAAAACTGCACCCACCAATACTTGCGTAGTTGACACTGGCAAACCTGTGCCTGAAGCAATCACGACGGTTGCAGCGGCAGCTAAAGTTGCTGCAAAGCCACGTGATGGGGTTAGCTGTGTAATACCTGTACCCACTGTGGCAATCACTTTATGCCCATAAGTCACCAAACCAAATACAATACCACCGCCACCAACCAGTAGCACCCAAACTGGTAGCGCACTCTTAGCACCAATCATACCGCCACTTTCAATCACACCATAAATGGCAGCCAATGGGCCAATCGCATTTGCCACATCGTTTGATCCATGGGCAAATGCCATGGCAGCAGCAGTAATAATCATCAACACACTAAAAATTCTTTCCATTGAAGTATAGTGGAAGTTTTCATTTTCATTTGGATCAATTTGAATACGTCTAATAATAATGGTACCCACAAGTGCAACTAGCACACCAAAACCAATTGCAAGCAAATAACTAGTGCCTAAGTCAAAGCTCAGACCGACGTGCTTTAGGCCTTTAAAAATTGTCACCAAAGAAATTACAAAACCTACTAAAAACATATAATACGGCACATATTTTTTAGCGTTATCAAATGGCTGACTGGTGTCAATAATAAGATTTTGAAGACTCCTAAACAGCATAAATGCAATACTACCCGCTAAGATTGGAGAAACAACCCAGCTCATAGCAATATTACCAACCTTACCCCAGGCAACGGCATCAACGCCAACGCCTACTGCGCCAAAGCCCACAATTGCACCCACAATTGAGTGTGTGGTTGATACTGGCCAACCGAGTGATGAGGCAATCATTAACCATGTGCCTGCTGACAAAAGGGACGCCAACATGCCGTAAACCAACAAATGCGGACTATCGGTAAAGATTGCCGCATCTAGAATACCTTTACGGATGGTGGCTGTTACTTCGCCACCCGCAAGAATAGCGCCAGCAAATTCAAAAATAATGGCAATAATGATCGCCTGTTTGATGGTGATTGCACCTGAGCCTACCGAAGTGCCCATGGCGTTTGCTACATCGTTTGCACCAACACCCCAAGCCATAAACAAACCAAATACAACAGCTAAAACCAATAGTACGTCGCCATACTGTGCAATAATTTCCATACGTTCTCCTTACTTGGCGAGCAGTACTTCTAATCGAGAACCAACTTTTTGAGCGGCATCTGCCAACTCACCTAGCCATTCAACGGCGCGATAATAAAATATGACATCAACCGGAGGTAGGCTTGCCTCTAATGGGAATAACTTCGCACGAATGACGTGTTGAATTTTGTCAGATTTACTTTCAAGTCTATTAATATCCTTAATAATTGAACTCACAACTTTACGCTCACGATTACCAAAAGCTGTTTCTAGCAGCTCATCTAACTCATTAACCGCCTTAAGCGCTGTTGCTGATGTTTGGATACAAACATCAGTTAGCTTGATCATGTCATTAAAAATTTCATTAGGCAATGTCATCTTCCGATTAATCATTAAGCCTGAAACATCTTTGGCGATGTTAGCAATAGAGTCTTGCATTAATAATAAATCAAGCAAGTCACGACGAGAAAAAGGCATCATAAAGGTTGAAGGCAGACTTAGGCGTAATTTCTTTTTAAGAATATCAGCTTCGCCTTCTTTGGTAGCAATCTCACTTTTGATTTGTTCAGCCTGATCCCAATCTTGAGAATGGATGGCAACCATGAAGCCCTTAAGTTCTGCAATACACGAATGTACGCTAGTCATATGTTGCTGTAATGGGCTGATTGGTGATTTCCCAAATAGACCGTCAATAATACTTTTCGCCATTTTCTCTTCCTCTTTTTATTGCTTTTATTTTCTTCTATGTTCTAAGTGCGAATTTTCAATAAATACAACCGCGTGTCAAGCCCTATTTAGGATTTTTTTTAAGGTTTAAATTCCTCATCATCTTCATCAAACAAAATACGCTGACCTTCGCCCTCTAAATCTTCATACTGACCGCTCTTAACCCCCATTATTAATAGAGATACTAGTACGACACCTACAAAAATCATACTTGGAATTAACCAATAAATTACATCCATTTTTGCCTCTCAATTAGTTTCATTGAATCATATTAACACAATTAATTTGCTTAAATTTTTAGGATTTTTCTGAAATTTAACTCAAAAATAACCAACAACCCTATTTCTGTGATGTTTTATTCCCCACGTTATTTAAAATCATCAATGAAGCAATCGTCATCACAACACCAATCACAGTGGTCAATTCTAAAGATTCATTCAACATAATCATGCTTAGCCCAATCGCAAAAAATGGCACTAAAAAAGTGAACACACTGCCTTTGTTTGACCCCAGTTTTTGAACGCCTAAAAAATAAACCGTGGTCGCAAAGGTGGTAGAACCCACAGCCAAAAATATAAATCCGGCCCAAAAGGTTTGATCCATCGCAAAAATCGAACCACTGCTTGGGTTAAAAAAGACTAGCCAATCAATCAATGTGGCAAATAAATAAATATAAAAACTCAGCACCACCGGATGAATAGACTTTGTATAGGCGGTAGCAATAGACATTAACGCCCAACACAGTGCCGCCCACAGCAAATACACATTTGATATATTAAAAATTTGCTCGACCTCAAAAGTCCAAGCCTTAATCATAGTGGCAACGCCAATAACACCGAGCGTTAAAGCCAGCCAATCTCTTATTTTTGGTCTTTTCTGCCGACTCAATAACATCAGCACATAAACAATAATCGGCATTAACGTCGTCACCAATGCCCCTGCTAATCCCGCTGTACCGTACTTAGTTCCTAAGAAAAATAGTTTGGTATAAAAAATCAACAACACACCGATGACAATGGCCAGTAATAAATTTTTCAACTCTATTTTGAATGATAATTTTAGCCAGTACAAAATAGGTAACATCGTTAAAACTGTTAACGCATAACGATAAGTCACTAACTCATGTTCGGTAATATAATTTGAGAGTATTTTGGCAATTGGCCATGAAACACCCCAGCCTAGCATTGCCAAGGTCATCCACAAAAATAATTTACGGTCGGTCATCATAACAACCCCAATAATATGCCGGCAACTATCATCACAATACCTGTTATTTGATTGATACGCACCTCCATACCTGGTTTGGTAAACCACTGTTTAATACGAACCACTGCAATATTAATCAAACTAATGCCTAATATTAAGCCTACGCTAACCGTGGACAGTATCTCTAATGCGTGAGTAAAAGTAACTTGTGATAGGTTGATAAATGTTGGCAAAACAGCGATATAAAAAATGATAACTTTTGGGTTGGTTGATGCAATCAACAATCCTGTTAAAAATTCTTTAGCATTGGTCTTGTGGCTCGTATAAAAGCCCAATTTGACTTTGTGCGCATTCCAAGCGTTAATACCTAAATAAACCAAATACAGCCCGCCAAAAATCTTAATATAACCCATGATCGGCATGATTGCTTCTGAAAATAAATCCAGTGAAAAAATAACAATAGATAAATAAATTAGATCGCCCAACACCAAACCTAACGACAAATAAAAAGCTGGTATAAAACCTTGTGATAGACTTTTTGCAAAAACCGCTAAAGTGCCTGGCCCAGGTGTAATTACAAATACAAATGCAATTAAAAAGAGTGACAAAAATTGTGAAACATCCATGGCTTAATATAATGCCACAAAAACATCTATTGATACAACTACATCTGAACCAAAAACATATAAAGAAATGTGCCGGTAAATATACTAACCAGAGGATTGCCCTTCCAGGCATGGACTGCGATAGTGATGACAACAGATAAGAGGGTATAAAGACCGATATCATTTGAAAAATTCACATCTTTCAAAACATACACAACCAAAATACTCATGATCATTGGCGGTGTGTATTTAGCAATATAATTCATCGTTGGGTGATTGCTACGGCCATGAAAAAATAAAAATGGCATAATTCTGGTGGCAAATGTTGCTATTGTCATCACTAAAATAACCGTCAAAATATATTCTGTACTATTCATGTCGATTTTCCAAAAAATTAGTAATGATTAACAAAGTGACAGACAATGCGATACTGCCTAGTAACATTTGATCTGAGAATAAATATAAAGCAACCATTGAAGAAAAAGCCGCAATCACAAATGGTAATGGTTTTCTTATTTGTTTCCATTGCTCTATAACCAAAACCACAAACAATGCGGTCAATGTAAATTCCATGCCTTGCGTATTAATACTAAAAGAACCGCCAATCACAGCGCCTATTGTGCAGCTAATAACCCAATAACTATGATTCAAAGCAGTAATAATAAAAAATTGTCGCTCTTTCGCAGAGTCGTCTTTAAGATCAATTGTCGTCACTAGAGAATAAGTTTCATCCGTCAGACCAAAAGCAAGATATATCTTTTTCAAACCCCAGTCGCCATAACTATTTAACATAGATAGGCCATAGAATATATGTCTAGAATTTATTAAAAAAGTAGAGATGGCAATTTCAGTTAAACCCACACCTGCAGCTAACAACCCAACAATCATAAATTGTGCTGTACCGGCATAAACAAAAAATGCCATTAACGTTGCTAAGTACCAAGGATAGCCCAAATCTTGGAACAACATGCCAAAGGCTATTCCTAGTGGAATATATCCAAATAACACAGGGAAAGTGCTTTTAACAACGCCTTGCATCATAAATTTAAAGAAAGTAGTATAAGTAAGTCCATCTGCTATAATTTCCAATATTATTACTATGAATTTTAACGCGATATGAACCTAGACTATCTTGATTTTGAACAGCCCATTGCCGACCTAGAAGGCAAGATTCAAGCGCTTTGTAATATTAAAGATAAAGCCGATATTGCTAAAGAGATGGAAGCATTAAAAGCCAAAAGTGGTGCACTAACTAAAAAGATATTTTCATCTCTGAGTGATTGGCAAATATCTCAATTGGCCAGACACCCACAACGCCTTTACACACTTGACTATATTGATGACGTGTTTGACGAATTCACCGAGTTACATGGTGACCGTGCATATGGTGACGATCATGCTATTGTCGGTGGTATTGCCAAGTTAGATGGTCAAAGTGTAATGTTTATTGGCCAGCAAAAGGGCCGAACAACACAAGAAAAAATCAAATATAACTTTGGCATGCCACGTCCAGAAGGCTACAGAAAAGCACTACGATTAATGAAACTGGCTGAAAAGTTCTCAATGCCAGTCATTACCTTTATTGATACACCAGGTGCTTACCCTGGCATTGGCGCAGAAGAACGTGGCCAATCCGAAGCGATTGCAAAAAACCTATTCGAGATGTCAACACTAGCCACGCCGATTATTGCCGTGGTTATTGGCGAAGGTGGTTCTGGTGGTGCACTTGCTATTGGTGTAGCAGACATCATGATGATGTTTGAATATTCTATCTATTCAGTCATCTCGCCAGAAGGTTGTGCTTCTATTCTGTACAAAGACGCCGCCAAGGCTAACTTGGCAGCAGAATCGCTCAAACTTACCAGCAAGCATCTTAAAAAAGAAAACTTGGTTGATGTTATTATTGCTGAGCCATTAGGCGGCATTCATCGCGACCCTGATGAAGCTCGCAGACTACTCAAAAATGCACTCAAACAACAATTAGAGGTAGTTGGAAAGATGACCACAGATCAACTACTGCAAGCTCGAGCGGAGAAACTTTTAAGCTTTGGAAAATTTAAAGAATAAAGCCCCCTTCCTTAAGGATAAAAACATTGTTGTCGCCTTAAGTGGCGGCATTGATTCAGTTGTCCTGCTGCATTATCTGCACACACATTATCCGGATAATTGTCGCGCAATTCATTGCAATCATCACCTCTCAAAACACTGTCTTGAGTGGGACGAGTTTTGCAAAGACTTGTGTCATAAGCTAAGTATTCCTTATTCAAATGTTGATATATTCATCGAAAATGAATCTAACTTAGAAGAAAATGCACGTAAAAAACGCTATCATTCATTATCATCTGATTTAAAAGAAAACGAAGTATTGTGCACAGCACACCATCAGAACGACCAAGCTGAGACGCTTTTATTACAGCTTTTCCGTGGTGCTGGCGTGGCAGGTTTAGCCTCCATGCCAAAATCAAAACCCTTGGGCAAAGGCGTTCATTATCGTCCAATGCTCAATATTAAAAAATCAGAAATTATTCAATACGCCAAGGATAACCACTTATCTTGGGTTGAAGATGACAGCAACACCAATACCAATTTTCGACGCAATTTCTTACGCTTAGACATTATTCCAAAGCTAGAAACAGTCTACAAAAATTTAGCAAAAACCTTAACTCGAAGTGCCAAGCACCAGTCTGAAGCCTTAACGCTTATTCAGTCGTTAGCAAAAATCGACATTCAAGCACATCAACTGGTTAATCTTAACCATCAGATCAACATTCAAAGATTAACTCAGCTTGACACCTTGAGAATTAAGAATGTCATTCGCTACCATTTATCGAGCCTAGAATTTCTTGCACCTTCTGACAAGGTAATGAAACAAATTCTCGATTTATTATCGGCTAAAGAAGATGCCAATCCTTTGGTCAACTGGGATCAATTTGAAATTCGCCGTTACCAAGGGGAGCTTTATTTTATTAACAATCAAGCAGAAAAAAATACCAATTTTTGTCCATTTCATGCGGAATTTGAAAATTTGCCAAATTTTTCTATCCGTTATCGAGCCGAAGGGCAGCGCATCAAATTGCCGGGTAAAAATCACTCACAATCACTCAAAAAGGTCTTGCAAGATGCCAATGTCCCACCTTGGGAGCGAAGTTCACTAAAAATGTACTATATTAAGGATGAATTACGTGCCATGGAGCGATTAGGGCGCATGGAACATGCCGAATAAGCCAAAAAGTAAGCGGTCCAACCTCGTGCTTTTTGGTTATTATTGGTAAGGATTGGCAATTCCGATTTTTTCCAAAATTTTTATCTCTAAACTTTCCATGACTGACGCTTCTGTTTCATCAATATGATCATAACCCATTAGATGCAGAGTGCCATGAATAGCCATATGAGTTAGATGCTCATCAAAAGTTTTATTTTGTGCCTTAGCTTCATCAGTCACCACGTCTGTACAAATCACCACATCGCCTAAAATCTCCTCATCAATTTCAATAGGAAGATCGGACGGGAAAGACAAAACATTGGTTGGTTGATTTTTATGACGATAGGTTTTATTAAGATTTTGAATCTCAGTTTTATCGACGATTCTAATTAATAATTCGCTATTACCCTTACCCAAATCAGTCATTACTTGCTGCAAAGCATCTTTGAGATTTTTCTCATTGATCGAAACATCATTAATAGGATTTTGAATAACAACCATTGTGGTTTTTTTAGGAATAAAATAACTCATTTTACCCATATAAATTTACCCTCTAATGGCGATCGTTGAAGTTGCAATACCTGTACCGCTAAACAAAACATTTGACTATCTGTGTGATGGTGAAGTGACTGTTGGCGCGCGTGTAAGAGTGCCCTTCGTTCGTAAAAAAGTCGTGGGTATCGTGCTTGCTGTTAAAGATAAAAGTGAATTCGAAAAACTGAAATCAGTCGAAGAAGTATTAGATGACACACCAATATTAGATCAAACCATTCTTGATTTTTTGTTTTGGTCGGCTAAGTATTACCATCACCCTATTGGTGAAGTGATTTGTGCAGCATTGCCAAAAAACTTACGGCTTGGCAAGGAAGCAAAAATTAAAAAAGTCACTGGGTTGTCTCTAGACACTGAAAAACCAGATTACAAAATTACGGACGAGCAATCCCATGCGATTGATGAAATCCTAAAAACCCAAGACAGCTATCATGGATTTTTACTGCATGGTGTGACTGGTAGTGGCAAGACTGAGGTTTATCTTAATATCACTCAAACTGTACTCGATCAAGGCAAACAAGTGCTTGTATTGGTGCCTGAGATTGGGCTTACCCCACAAATGATTACACGCTTCGAGTCACGTTTAGAAACTCGTGTTGTGGCTATTCATTCTCAGTTGAACGAAACACAAAAACTCGACGCCTACCTTATGGCAAAAAATGGGGAGGCCGGTGTGGTGCTTGGCACCCGAAGTGCGATTTTTGCACCGATGCCAAATTTAGGCTTGATTATTATTGATGAAGAGCACGATGGTTCGTTCAAACAACAATCTAACTTTCGCTATTCCGCTAGAGATTTGTGCTTTATCCGCGCTAAGCAAGCCAACATCCCACTGGTATTAGGCACGGCAACACCTTCACTAGAAATGCTAAAAAATGTGATGGATAAAAAAATCACCCGCCTCACACTCACACAACGTGCTGGCGGTGCAACAATGCCAAAAGTTAGTTTGATTGACATGCGTCAGCATTTTGATGGACTGTTGTCTGCTTTGCTAATTGAAAAAATGCAGCAATATCTATCCAAAGGCAAACAGGTAATGCTGTTTATTAATCGCCGTGGTTATGCGCCGGTTTATTACTGCAAAGAGTGTGGCTGGAAGGCCGAGTGCGGGCGTTGCGACTCAGGCATGATTTATCATCGCCATATCAACCGCCTCAAGTGCCACCACTGTGGTGATGAAAAAATGCCAGAACACACCTGCCCTGAATGTAAACAGCCCAGTCTTGAGGTGTTGGGCTATGGCACGGAACGACTAGAAGAAACCTTATCCTCGCATTTTTCTGACACGCCAATCATTCGCATTGACCGAGACACTACTCGTCGAAAAAAAGCCTTTGGTGAACATTTAAAACAAATCAACTCTGGCGAGCCTTGCATTATTGTGGGCACACAAATGCTGGCCAAAGGACATGATTTTTCTAATCTAGCGATGGTCGGTATTTTGGACACTGATGCCGGTTTACTCTCGCTTGATTTCCGTGCGACTGAACATTTAGCACAATTATTAATCCAAGTTTCGGGTCGTGCTGGGCGAAGCGGTGATCAAGGTGAAGTGGTGATTCAAACGCGCTATCCTGACCACCCTATCTTTAATTATGTACTTTCATCACGCTATACACAATTTGCCAGTCAGCTACTTAAACAGCGCAGTAGCGCCTTATTGCCACCATTTTCACATCAAGCTTTATTATGTGCCAACGCTAAAAATAAACAAGTGGCTGAGGATTTTTTGCGTGAAGCAGCTGGCTTGCTAAAAAGCATTCAAATAGATGTTGTAGAAATTTGGGGGCCGGTGGCTAATATTATCGAGAAAAAATCGGACTATTATTATTTCAACCTCTACTTACAGTCAACTGACAGAAAAGCACTACATCAAATGCTCTCTACCTTTAACGAGCACATCGATACTTTAAAACTAAAAAACAAAGTGCGTTGGTATTTGGATATTGACCCGATTGAGTAACTAATCCAAAGTCCTTTCTAAAAATAAATATACCGCGTAAGCGTTCTTTCGATTGGCAATATCAAAGGCTGTTTCATTCTCAAACTCTGACCAGTCAATGGCTTCATAAGTTTCTTCAAACTGTTCCATATCTTCAACGGCTTTACTGAGTTTGTCTAATAGGAATTTCAGGTAACGATAAGTTAGATCCATGGTTTGCTGTGGTTGATTAGAAGCACTGCCATGGCCTGGCACAAAATAATCTACTTGTGTGTGCTGCATACGCTCTAGGGTTTTAACCCAATCAATAATATTGGCATCGCCCACAAATGGCAGGCGACCCTCAAAAATAATATCGCCACTATAAAGGGTTTGGTCAGTCACGCTGAGTAACGACATGTCACCATCAGAATGCACTTTGCCGAAGTAGTTAATCACAAACTCATGATTACCCAAATTAAACTTGGTATCTTGATCAATGATACGATCAGGTTTGACTAAGTAAGTGTCGTCAGTCACCCAAGGGAACAAGGCTGTGCGTCTTGATTCTAGTAAAGTTTCTGCAGTTTCAGAATCAAGATAATCCCACGTGCCTTTTGGCGCCCAAACTTGTGCACCCTCGTCTTTAAACACCTGTAATCCATAGATATGATCTGCATGATAATGACTCATCACCACAATCTTAATGGGTTTGTCAGTGATTTTGCGTATCTCGCTAAGCATGACATTTGCTAACGATGGCGTACCAAGTGCATCAAACACCACCACACCCTCACTAGTCACTACAAAACCAGCATTAGAAATAAAACCCTCATATTCAGTGGCTGCGCCCGATAATCCCGGAACATAGTAAGCATCGCCAGTTAACTTTTGCGCTTTGACTTCAACACTAACAGCTTCATATTCTTCAGCCTGGGCTGAGAAAACCAACAGTGTTAGTAATAAACTTAATATTTTCATGACGCCTCCACAACAGTTTTAATTGCCTTGGTGATCGTTATTAATTCATCATCAGTAATAACAAAGGGTGGCATGGTGTAAAGCAATTTTCCATATGGTCTTAACCAAACCCCAAGTTCAATCAGGTGCTTTTGCATCCATTCTACTCTAATCTCTTCTTTCATTTCTATCACTGCAATAGCGCCTAAGATGCGTACATCGGCTACTTTATCCTGCTGTCTAAGACCAGAGAGTTCGGCATGAAATATTTTTTCTATACGAGCAATGTCATCTTGCCACGGAGAATTGAGTAATAATTCGATACTGGCATTTGCCACTGCACAAGCTAGAGGATTAGCCATAAAAGTTGGTCCATGCATGAGTGTGCCGACAGTGTTGGTAATTTCATCTGTGGTGAGTGTGGCAGCGAGCGTCATATAGCCACCCGTCAGCGCCTTACCTAGGCACAAAATATCTGGCGTAACATCTACGTATTCTAGCGCAAAGAGCTCACCTGTTCTGCCAAAACCAGTGGCAATTTCATCCAAAATAAACAACACATCAAACTGATCACACAGCGCTTTTGCCTGAATTAAATACTGTGGGTTATAAATGCGCATACCACCTGCGCCTTGTACCACGGGCTCTAAAATCATTGCAGCAATTGAGTTGGCATTTTGTTTGAGGGTTGATTCTAAATCTTGCAGAGCCTCATCCATTGGCACCATCGATGGACTTTTAACAAAAAAGTGTTTTGGTAATACGCCTGAGAATAAATGATGCATGCCGTTATCAGGATCGCACACACTCATAGCGCCAAAAGTATCGCCATGATAACCACCACGAATGGTGACAAATTTATGTTTATTGACTTGATCTTTGTTGTGCCAATATTGCAATGCCATTTTTAAAGCCACTTCAACTGATACTGAGCCTGAATCGGTAAAAAAGACTTTGGTTAAATTCTCTGGCGTGATTTCAACTAGGGTTTTTGCTAGTGTAATAGCAGGCTCGTGGGTGAGTCCACCAAACATCACATGCGACATTTTGCTTAATTGAGCTTGAATTGCTTGGTTGAGTACTGGGTGGTTGTAACCATGAATCGCACTCCACCACGAACTCATACCATCAACAACTTTGATATCGCCTTCTAAATTAAGGTAGACGCCGTCAGCTGACTCAACTAGATAAGTCGCAATTTCATTTGGAACTTTGGCATAAGGATGCCAAATATGTTGCTGGTCAAATGTATCCATACAGATACATTTTACTGATACTGTTTGTTATAAGTAGTCTTTCAACTCAGCCATTGAATCAATCACTAAATCAGGATTAGTGTCGCGAATATCATTACCGTGGTTATAGCCATATGACATGCAGATAATTTCGAACCCGGCAGCACGCGAAGCCTTAACATCACTAACAGAATCACCCAACATCATTGAATCTTTCGGATCAACACCGAAAAACTTAGCAGCGTGTAACAATGGTAGTGGGTCTGGCTTTTTCTTGGCTAAAGTATCGCCCGAAATAACAATGCCAAAATCATCAAAAATTCCCAAATCTTTTAAAAGCGGTATAGTGAATTGCTCAGCCTTATTAGTCACACAGCCCAAAGTATAACCCTGTGCCTTCATATAATCCAAGCCCTCCCTAACACCATCATATAGTGATGAACGACCTGATGTGTTAACAGCATATAAATCTAAAAATATCGGATAAGCCTTATCAAAATCAGCTTTATCGACTGTGCCTTCTAGCTCCCCCGTGAGTGAACGTTCCACCAATTTTGGCACGCCGTTACCTACCCAATGGCGCACCTTAGCTTCACCCCATTTTTCTCTACCCATGGTAACCATGAGCTCATCAACACAATAGGCTAAATCTGGCACACTATCGACTAAAGTGCCATCCACATCAATCATGATTAACTTAGGGTTGAATTTTTTCATTGTTATCCTTGTATTGTTAAAGGGTAGTATTTAGGTAGAATATGCAACCTATTATGTTTGAGATATTTTAATGCAAAACTCTACAACAATCGGTTTTATTGGTGCAGGCAACATGGCTTATGCACTAATTTCTGGCCTTGTTAATAACGGCTTTAACGCGCAGAATATTAAGGTGAGCGATACCGATAAAGCGCTATTATCCCTACGTGCTGATGAATTTAACCTTGAGGTTTTTACGGACAATACCGAACTGGCCGCCCAATGCGATGTGATCGTATTTGCGGTAAAGCCACAAGTATTGTCTATTGTTTGCAAACAACTACAAACGCATATTGATCACAAACCTTTGATGATTTCAATTGCAGCAGGTGTACGGGCAACCGATATTAATCGCTGGCTAGGTGGTGATACAGCCATTGTGCGCACTATGCCAAATACACCTGCCTTATTAGGTAAAGGTGCAACAGGGATGATGGCCAACGAAGCCGTGAGCGATGAGCAAAAAGCATTATCCGAGCAAATACTCGGTGCAGTCAGTGAGTGCTTATGGGTGGAAGATGAAAAAATGCTAGATGTCGTCACTGCACTCTCAGGCAGCGGTCCTGCTTATTTCTTTTTAATGATTGAATCAATGACCAAATCAGGCGTTGCATTAGGATTGGATGAAGAAACTGCCGAACAGCTGAGTATTCAAACTGCCCTTGGTGCTAGTATGATGGCCAGCAGTAGTGAAGATTCTGCGCGCGAACTACGTGCCAAAGTCACCTCACCAAACGGCACTACGCAAGCAGCGATTGAGTCATTTCAAGATCAAAACTTTGAAATGTTAGTCTCACATGCAATGCGAGCCGCATTTGATCGTGCCAGAGAAATGGGCGCTGAATTAGGCGACGATGACTAACGAATCTGATGGGTTGGTTGTCCAAATAAAAGCATCGAAAAATTATTTAACCATCAGTATTGTTGTTTATTTATTAAGCCTCTTTAGTGCTTGGCATTACTTTTACAATATTTGGTTAAGTTTGGGCATTAGTCTTGCCTTATCTGTATGGTTGGCTAATTTCTTACCCAAAAATGTACTACTCACACGCCCCGATTCAGTCACTAAAATTACACTAAACAAAAAACAAATTTCAATAGAAAAAAACAATCAACCTGCCGAGCAATACCCTTGGTTTTATCCAACATATCAATCTCGATTTTTGGTGATAATTGAGGCCGGAAAAGAATCAGTTGTGGTTTTTAAAGACGCTATAGATTCCCAGTCGCTTTCACAACTTAACCGATACCTCAATGCTAACACCTGAAGACACACTTAGACTCAATGTTCTAATTTCAACTTGCGTGGCGATTCGAGTTGATGTTTACAAACTGGTGGTCGTTGGCCTCACGGCAGACAAAAGAGAACAAACCATTACGCTTAATCCAGATATCGATAGTGGTAAATATATTCAAGCAGTACAAAAATTGTTAGTCAACCAAGTGCTTGGCAGTATGGGCGGCTATCCATCGTACTTAAAACGTTGGTCACGAATGGGGCAAGTGAGTTCAAACAATCTAGGGTCGTTATTAAAAATTGGCAATATTGAGGCAGTAGTAGCCGTTGCTAACTCTCAAAATCTAAACGATGAAGTGTTAGATCTAGTTTGGTGGTGTGCCACCAATACCGATCAACAAGCAGAAATTGGGCGTTTTTTACTCACTAGAGATTTTGTAGTTGTGCACCCAGTTGGCAAAGAAATTGCTAATTATTTATTAGAATTTTTACCTTTTACGGATGACACTACACAACTGATTGATACCACAAATTTATTATTACAAGGCGATTTAATCAGCCAAGAAGCCAAAGACAGATTGTGGAAACAAGGGCAGAGAAAAACGGCATTTTTGGTCGGATTTATTGAGCGAATGAAAGACAACTTACCGAATAATAGCGGCACAATCGCGTTAGATAAAAGCATTAAAGAGCTAGAATGCGTTAGTAGCGAGCAAGGTCAGATCATGCTAACGACCATTGCGCACATCTTAAAAAAGATCAATCAAGAGCATGTTTTATACCGCACACTAGAAGTATTGGGCGGCTGCTTGTCACACCCAATGATTCAGCCTTTAGATCAAATTGAAGGCTTACAAAGCCAAGCACAATCGGTGCTAGAAAAACTAGGCCTAGACGATGAAAAAATTAAAGCCCGATTACTACTGGCTGGCGTTAGTGAGCGATTAGCCGTGAGTACGATTTCTGCTCACAGTTTAGCCGGATCAGCCATTCGTAAAAAACTAGATAATGTACTTAGCCCAATTCAAGACGCCCTAAAACTCCTAACTACCCCATAATAGTTGCATGTTTGCAATGGCTGCCAAAGATGCCGTCTCTGTTCTAAGTACGCGTGAACCTAGTAACAACGACTGATAGCCTGCTTGAGCAGCTTGGGCAATTTCTGCCCCACTCAAACCACCTTCTGGGCCAATTAAAATCGTGGCTTTATTCACTACCGCCATATCCAATAGTGTTTGTTCTGATCGATGATGTAGGACAAAACCATTAACACTGGGCTGCTGTAAAAATTCATCTAAACCAATCGGACTAACCATCTCTGGAATAACTGAACGACCCGATTGCTCGCAAGCACCAATAACAATTTTTTGCCAATGCTTCGTGCGCTTAATCAGCTTATCGCCACTGAGTTTAACCACGCAACGTTCGCTCAGAACAGGAATGATTTTATTCACACCGAGTTCAACTGCTTTTTGTATTAAAAAATCCATTTTTTCGCCTTTAGCTACACCTTGTGCCAAAGTGAGATTAAGCTTTGATTCGGATGGATTAAGGTCTTTACTCAAGAGTTTGACTGTGCAATTTTTCTTAGTCTCAAACACCTCAGCGCTGTAATTAAATCCATCGCCATTAAACAAAGTAATGCTTTGCCCTTGAGGAAAACGCAACACCTTAACTAAATGATGTGAAGCGTATTCATCAAGCGTCAATTCTTCGCCAATATTCAAGGGGGTATTTTGGTACAAACGAACATGTTTCATGGTATCTTTGTGCGCTACAAATAGTTTACAAAAATGATACATCAAAATAGAAGAAAAGAATTACTAAGCCAACTCGACGAGGGTGCCTTGGTTATTATCAGCACCAACCCAGAACAACTGCGTAATGGCGATGTACATTATCCTTTTCGCCCACACAGTGATTTTTGGTATTTGACTGGTTTTACCGAGCCACAAGCGGTCGCGGTTTTTTCAAAAGACACTTACACTATTTTCTTGCGAAATAAAGATCCGGTACGTGAAATTTGGGATGGAAAACG
>JAPYQD010000101.1 GCA_029937335.1 Gammaproteobacteria bacterium | reverse complement strand
GTATACACCTGGGTTGACTTAATACTTTCATGGCCTAAAAATTCTTGTACAGATCGAAGATCATGGCTGGATTGCAAAAAGTGTGTTGCTGCTGCGTGACGTAACATATGTGGATGTACATTAATTTTAATCCCGACCTCAAGTGCGCGTTTTTTCACCATAGTTTGTACAGCTCTCACGCTAATTCTAATGTGTCGATTATTTAAAAACAAGGCACCTTGAGTAACACCTATTTTTTGTAAATAATTGGCAATTGCTCTTTGGGCGGGTTCACCCAATGGCGTATGACGCATCTTGCCACCCTTGCCCATCACACTTAAAAATCCTTGCTTAGTATCCATATCATTTACATCAAGACCAACCAATTCTGAGACACGAAGCCCGCACGAATAAATAACCTCAATAATAGCCACATCACGTAGCTCTGATAGTGATTTAGACCTTGGGTTGAGCATTAGTGTTAGTTGACCATAATCCAATGTTTTTGGTAAGTTTTGATCCAGTTTTGGTGGTTGCAATCCTAGCGCACAATTACTTGGCAAATAACGCTGATTAACAAGATAGGTTAAAAACCCACGAATAGAAGACAAATGCCGACGAATGGTGCGACCACTACTATTGGCATGGCGCATTTTCATCACTAGTAAATTTAAGTGCTCACCCGTTAAATCAACCCAGCTATTAATCCCTTGCTGGTTTACAAAACTTAACAGTTGCTCTAGATCTCGCTGATAAGCTTGTTGGGTGTTAAGTGCATAGTGACGTTCAACACGCAGATACAACATAAACTGTGTAATTTGTGTTTTCACTTGAATTTTGTAACTTTGCCCATATCAATGTATTTTACGCACAAAACAGGAATAAACAAATGGCGACAAAACAAACACATGCTTTCCAAACTGAGGTCTCTCAACTGCTACATTTAATGATCCATTCTTTGTATTCTAACAAGGAAATCTTCCTTAGAGAGTTGGTTTCAAATGCCTCTGATGCCGTTGATAAACTTAAGTTTGAATCACTTTCAAATGATGCCTTAGTTGAAGGAAAAGAAGAATTACAAATTCATGTTCAGGTTAACAAAGATGCGGGCACTATTACTATTAGTGATAACGGCATCGGTATGACACAAGATGAAGTCATGGAAAATATCGGCACCATTGCCAACTCAGGTACTAAAAAATTCCTACAAAGTCTAGATGAAAAACAAGCTGAAGATTCCAACCTAATTGGTCAATTTGGTGTGGGTTTTTACTCGGCCTTTATTGTGGCTGACGAAGTCACATTAACAACGCGTAAAGCGGGTGATGACAAAGCTGATGGCACGGTTTGGTCATCTGCAGGTAAAGGCGAATATTCATTAGAAACCACCACCGTTGAAGAATTTGGCACCTCGGTAACATTGCACATTAAAAAGGAAGAAAAAGAATTTTTAGACGACTATCGCCTTAAAAGCATTATCTCAAAATACTCTGATCACATCACTGTACCAATCATGATGATCAAACCATCTGAAGAAGAATCTGATGAAGTCGAATACGAAACCGTTAATAAGGCCAACGCCTTTTGGACGCAAGATAAAAAAGACCTTAAGCAAGAAGATTATGATGAGTTTTACAAATCATTAACTTATGATTTTGAAGCGCCTCTAACGCAACTTCACAACCGTGTTGAAGGCAAGCTAGATTACACATCATTATTATTTATTCCTTCTAAGGCGCCGTTTGATATGTGGGAGCCAAAGCGTAAAGGTGGTATTAAACTCTACGCCAAGCGTGTATTCATCATGGAAGATAATGAAGAATTAATGCCAATGTACTTGCGCTTCGTCAAGGGTGTGATTGATACAGCTGATTTATCATTAAATGTTTCTAGAGAAATTTTACAAGGCTCTAAAGTAGTTGACACTATCCGCAAGGCATCAGTTAGTAGAATTCTTAAAGAGCTTGAAAAAATGGCTAAAAATAAGCCAGAAAAATATGCTAATTTCTGGAAAGAATTCGGCATGGTGATGAAAGAAGGTGTGGTTGAAGACTTTAGTAATAAAGATAAAATTGCCAACTTGATGCGTTTTGCTACTACTAAATCTGAAGGCGAGGATCAAAGTGTATCACTGGCTGATTACATCGAACGTATGGGTGAAGATCAAAAAGACATTTATTATGTAACGGCAGAAACTTACGCTGCTGCCAAAGGCTCTCCACATTTAGAAATTTTCAAGCAAAAAGAAATTGAAGTGTTGTTGCTGTCTGATCGTGTTGACGAATGGATGGTAAATAACTTTAACGAGTTTGAAGGAAAAACTCTTAAATCAATTGCCAAAGGTGATTTAGAAAATCTTGATTCTAAGGAAGAAAAGAAAGAAAAAGAAAAGGCGGCAAAAGGCTTTAAAAAGACACTAACAGCCATGCAAAAAATCCTTGATAATCAAGTTAAAGAAGTTAAGATTTCTAATCGCCTGAGTGAATCCCCTTCTTGCTTGGTAGCTGATGAAAATGAAATGGGTGGCAATATGGAAAGAATCATGGCATCTTTAGGGCAAGACGTACCTGAGACTAAGCCAATTCTTGAAATCAACCCTACCCACCCATTGGTTAAAAAACTAAAAACCAAGGTTGATGAAGACCTAGTTAGAGTGTTGTTTGATCAAGCAGTTTTATCTGAAGGCGGACAACTCAAAGATCCCGCTGAGTTTGTTAAACGCATGAATAAATTAATAAATTAATTCATGCTCAAGCCAACAATAAAGCCCGATTTATTCGGGCTTTATTGTTTTTGAAAAGGTTTAATATTTCTTAAGATACCTCGAAAGATTGCTACCTCTTCTTTTTCGGGCTCTGCTCGTCCGAAGAACCGTCTTAGACGACGCATTAGCAACTCTTTAGGGCGTTTTTCTTCAAAGTATTCGATATGCTCAAGCACTTGAGCAAGGTGTGTGTAAAGACCCTCCAGCTCATCAAAACTAGCGAGTTCATTGTTGCTTTTTTCAAATTCTGTGGTGGTGTTATAGACATAATTTTGATAAGAAAATACTTGAATAGCCGATGCTACATTAAGTGAAAAGTAATTAGGGTTTCCTGGGATGGTCATGAGTATTTGACACAA
>JAPYQD010000100.1:1848-3107 GCA_029937335.1 Gammaproteobacteria bacterium | reverse complement strand
GGTGCAGGCGCAACCATGCGCACCATGACCAATGTTAAAGCTGGTGGCTTAACGCCAATTTCTGGCGCACTACACGCTGTGTTGCTGCTTGCAATTGTTTTAGGTGGTGCACAGTATGCGCAACAAATTCCGTTAGCAGTATTGGGCGCAATCCTGGTTAAAGTCGGTACTGATATTATTGACTGGGAATACTTAAAAGGTTTAGTTTCAAAACCAAAATCTGGCGCATTGATTATGATTGTCGTGCTCGGTGTCACCGTACTTTACAACTTAATGGCAGCAGTTGGTATTGGCTTAGTAATGGCTAGCCTAATCTTCTTACAAAGAATGACCGATGTTCAATTAGCCAGCATTGTTTCTGTGCAAACCATTGAAGAAGCTTCACACCTTGATGAAACTCATCAGGAATTGATCCGTGCCGGTAATACATTATTCTACCAACTTAATGGCCCAATGAGTTTTGGCTCTGCTAAAGGTATTGTTCGAGACTTCTCGACTAAGACTAATTACAATAGGGCGATTCTAGATTTATCAAATGTGCCTGTAATTGATTACACCACTTCGCGCGGTATTGCTGAAATTTGCAATATTTGTATTGAAAAATCTGCCAATATCACCATTGTTGGTGCTAATACCAAAGTCAGACATTTCTTAGAAAATATTGGCATTGACAAAGCTTTATTAACTTAAAGCCTTATCAAGGCTAATAAAAAACCCGCAATTGCGGGTTTTTTATTGTGTGTAGCTCTAAGAGCCTTAAAAGTCCTCATCCCAATCAACAAGAATTTGCTGTTTACCCATATCAACTGAAATTAAAAATGGCTCAATATAAGGCACCCAATATTCTTTTTCACCATTAACCACCAAGACATTATTAGCACCTGTATCGACCAAGTTTGAAACTTTGCCAAGGGCAATACCCTTCTGATTAACAACTTCTAAGCCAATTAAATCTTCCCAATAATGTTCGCCTTCAGATAATTCAGGTAGTTGTGATTTTTCAATATACAAATCAATGCCAATCATGGGTTGTGCTTGTTCACGATTATTGACGTCCTTAAGTTGGGCGACAATCGTTTTGCCTTGCTCTCGCCCCTTAAGGATATCCAATGTCTGCCATTGGCCGCCTATTTGAATATGCCAAGGCTGATAGGTCAAGATATTTTTACGAGGATGTGTGTGTGAGAATATTTTCACCCAGCCCTGAACGCCAAAAAGGCCATTGATCTTACCGACCAACAGCCTTTTAGGATTAGAAG
>JAPYQD010000100.1:0-1748 GCA_029937335.1 Gammaproteobacteria bacterium | reverse complement strand
GCAACACGTTTTTCACGAATTGAAGGGTCTTTAAACTCTTTAACAAGTTGCTTAACACGATCAGAAATTTGTGCACCTTTTGATGCCCAGTAATCTAATCTATCTTCTTCGATAGTAAGCCTAACTTCTTGTCCACGAGCCACTGGATTAAAATATCCAATACGCTCAATGTAACCACTGTCTCTACGTTTTCTAGAGTCTGTTGCTACAATTGAATAAAAAGGTTTTTTCTTGGCTCCACCTCGGGCTAGTCTAATTTTAACCATGGGTTTTTTGCTCCTTTTATTATTTTATGCTCATATCGAAAAGACATAAGACGCGAAATTATATCAGTTTTTCAATATCGCGTGCTAATTTCTCAGCATCGCCGGTGTAAGTCATTGGGGTTAAATCTGCTAGGGCTTGCTTTGCTTCTTCTGGCATATCAAGATCTTTCACAAATTCTGCTAGCACTTGTGCATCAATGGTATTGCCACGCGTGAGTGCTTTGAGTTTTTCATACGGATTTTCAATACCGTAACGGCGCATCACTGTTTGGATTGGCTCGGCCAATACTTCCCACGAACTATCTAAATCTGCCAACAATTTTGCTTCGTTGGTTTCTAGCTTACTGATGCCTTTGGCAATCGATGCATAAGCCACTAAACAATGTGCGCAACTAACACCTAAATTTCTAAGCACAGTTGAATCAGACAGATCTCGTTGCCAGCGAGAAATGGCTAACTTATCAGCTAAATGTGTATTCAGAGCATTGGCAATACCTAGATTACCCTCGCCATTCTCAAAATCAATCGGATTCACTTTGTGTGGCATGGTGGATGAGCCCACTTCACCGGCAATGGTTTTTTGCTTGAAATAACCTAGGGAAATATAGCCCCAAACATCACGACAATAATCAATCAAAATCGTATTGAAACGATTCATAGAATGGAAATACTCTGCCATGTAATCATGCGTTTCAATTTGTGCAGTGTACATAGCGTAATTAACACCCAAACCTTCAATGAAGTCTTGTGAAATACTCTGCCAATCAAGATTCGGATAAGCTGAGATATGAGCATTGAAATTACCCACAGCGCCATTAAACTTACCCATAATTTTGACCGATTTTAAATGTTCAATTTGTCGTTTCAAACGAAACGCAAAGTTGGCCATTTCCTTTCCTACCGTGGTTGGTGAAGCAGTTTGACCGTGCGTACGAGACAACATCGGAATACTTGCATTATCTTTAGCCAAAGCACCAATCAAAGACAATATGTTTTGCATCTCAGCCAAAACAACCTCGCGACCATCAATCAACATTAATGCATGAGAAAGGTTGTTAATATCTTCAGACGTACAGGCAAAGTGGAAAAATTCACTCACAGCGTTAAGTTCAGCATTGTCTTTAATCTTATCTTTTAAGAAGTACTCAACCGCCTTCACATCGTGATTAGTTGTGCTTTCAATATCCTTAACTGCTTGCGCATCTTCAAGTGAAAAGTTAGTGGCAATATCAGACAAAAATTGGCTGGCTTGCGCACTAAATGGTGGCACTTCAGAAATTCCATCATTATCTGCCATGGCTTGTAGCCACTTAACTTCAATTAATACGCGATATTTAATCAGACCAAATTCACTAAAAATTGAGCTTAAAACTTTGGTTTTCTCAAAATAACGCCCGTCAACAGGGGAAATAGCAGTTAAAGCATTGAGTTCCATAATTCGCATAGTCAAATCAAATAAATGGTAAAATTATACGCCTTATA
>JAPYQD010000099.1 GCA_029937335.1 Gammaproteobacteria bacterium | reverse complement strand
ACATCCAAGACTGGTGTATTTCTAGGCAAATCTGGTGGGGGCATCGTATTCCTGCCTGGTATGACAATGATGGCAACATTTATGTCGCAGATTCACTAGAAGAAGCACAAGTGCAAGCTGGCGAAGGTGTAGCGCTTAGACAAGATGAGGATGTATTAGACACGTGGTTCTCTTCTGCTTTATGGCCGTTTTCAACCCTAGGCTGGCCAGAAAAAACCCCGCAGTTATCACGCTTTTATCCAACGAATGTTTTAGTCACAGGATTTGATATTATCTTCTTCTGGGTGGCTCGTATGATTATGTTTGGGCTTAAATTTGCCGGCGATGTGCCATTTAAAGACATTTACATTACTGGTCTAATCAAAGATGGACAAGGACAAAAGATGTCTAAGTCTAAAGGCAATGTACTTGATCCAATCGATTTAATTGACGGCATTAGTCTAGATGATTTACTGGTTAAAAGAACCCAAGGCATGATGCAGCCAGAAATGGCAAAGAAAATTAAAAAACAAACACAAGGTGAATTCCCAGATGGTATTCCTTCATTCGGCACCGATGCGCTTAGATTTACCTTTGCAGCACTGGCTTCATTTGGCCGTGACATCAAATTTGATCTTAAACGTGTTGAGGGTTATCGTAATTTTTGTAATAAATTATGGAACGCTTCTCGCTTTGTATTGATGAAGCTTGAGGGAGACAATATTGACACCAAAGCCAGTTTATCTACTTCAGATGAGTGGATTCTGTCACGCTTACAAGCGACTAAGTCAAATGTTGAAAAGCACTTAAAAGACTACCGTCTTGACTTGATGAGTCACGAATTATACGAATTTGTATGGCATGATTATTGTGATTGGTATTTAGAACTATCCAAGCCCTTATTGGCAGATGATAAAACTAAGGCCGGCACACAAGCAACACTATTAAAAGTATTGAATGAAATTTTGACCTTGTTACACCCAATCATTCCATTTATTACCGAAGAGATTTACGGGCAGTGTTGCGCACTTACAGGCAAGGATAGTGAAAGTTTAATGACTCAGGCCTATCCTGAGATCGAAAATGATTTAATCTCTACTCAAGCCGAAGAAGAGGTGCAATGGTTACAAACCTTTATTTTGGGCATTCGTCAAATCCGTGGTGAAATGAATATTCCACCTTCAAAGCCTCTGCCTTGTTTTGTGCAAAATATCAATGATAGCGACCAACATTGTTTAAATACTCACTCACAGGTGTTAAACAGTTTGGCCAAGTTGGAAAATATTAGCCAGCTTAATGCTAATGATGAAGCACCAGAATCAGCCACAGCGCTAGTCGGTGAAATGAAAGTACTGATTCCATTAGCTGGGCTGATTGACAAGGAGCAAGAGGCAGCTCGACTTAATAAGGAAATCGAGAAATTAAACAAACAAAGAGCGCAATTTGCAGGTAAGCTTAACAACGAGAAGTTTGTCAGTGGCGCACCTGAAGCCGTGGTTAATAAAGAAAAAGAAAAGTTGGCTTCGGTTGAAAATGCCATCGCCGATTTATCTACACAACTGGAGAAAATAGCTAAATTATGAAACCAAGTAAAGCTTTATTTATTTCACTACTATTAACTCATTCATTGGTAAATGCGCAGTCGTATGTGTATGTCACAGATGTGGTCGATATTCCAATGCGCTCGAGCAACAAGATTGAACGAGATCCACCAAACCTACTAAAAATGCTGCCCTCTGGTACCAAATTAGAAATACTCTCTACTGAAAATGGCTGGACCAAAGTTAAATATGAAAAGACCATTGGCTGGATGATTTCTCGCTATTTAACTTCTAAAACACCTGCACAAGCGCAGCTTGAAAAACTAAGGCAAACCTATAACGCTAACAAGCTATTAATCACCAAACAAAGCAAACGTAACGCCGAGCTTGAAGCGCAAGTTCAAACACTGAAAAATAAAAATACACTGCTTTCTATACAAACAAGTAAGTCACAAGCCGAAAAAGAACACATTGAACAGGTTTATAAAGATGCACTCAAACTTGAACACAACAATGAAAAACTCAAAACAGAAGCGCTACAACTAAAAACTGAAATTCAACTATTGCAAAACAACAATACTACCGGACAAGAGTCCAGCTCTAGAAACTGGTTTATCGTTGGTGCACTTGTTTTATTTTTTGGATTTATCATGGGCTCTATCTTCCCAAAACGCTCAAATCAAAGGAGATTTTAAAATGAACTTACTCAAAACTGCACTAACATTTGACGATGTATTATTGGTACCGGCACACTCAACGACCATGCCAAAAGAAGTTAGCTTAAAAACGCAACTGACTAAAAATATCACGCTCAACACGCCAATTTTATCAGCGGCAATGGACACAGTCACTGAAGCCAGATTAGCTATTGCCATCGCTCAAGAAGGCGGTATTGGTATTATTCATAAGAACATGTCAGTTGAACAACAGGCTAATGAAGTACGTGACGTTAAGCGTTTTGAATCGGGCATTATTAAAGATCCTATTAGTATTTCACCTAAAGCCACCATTAAAGATATTTTTGAAATGCAGCAGCGACATAATATTTCTGCCTTACCCGTGGTTGATGGAAAAACCATTGTTGGTCTGGTCACCGGACGTGATGTTCGATTTGAAACTCGATTAGATGAAGTCGTCGAAAACGTTATGACACCGCAAGACAAACTGATTACTGTGGCTGAAGGTACTAATATGGCAGAAGTTCGAGCCCTATTGCAACAACACCGTATTGAGCGTGTGATCATCACCAATGATCAATTTGACCTATTGGGCATGATTACGGTTAGAGATATTCAAAAATCTAGTGATTTTCCAAATGCTTGTAAAGACGATGCTGAACAACTACGTGTTGGTGCGGCCGTTGGTGTTGCAACTGGTACCGGTGAGCGCATCGATGCATTGGTTGAAGCCGGTGTCGATGTAATTGTGATTGACACGGCACACGGACACTCTCAAGGTGTGCTTGATCGTGTTAAGAAAACCAAAGCCAAACACCCTAATTTAAATATTATTGCTGGCAATATTGCCACTGGTGCAGCAGCGCTTGATCTGGTTAAAGCCGGTGCAGACTGTGTTAAAGTCGGCATTGGCCCAGGTAGTATTTGCACCACGCGTATTGTTGCTGGTGT
>JAPYQD010000098.1 GCA_029937335.1 Gammaproteobacteria bacterium | reverse complement strand
CTATGTCACTCGACAAAATTAAAATTTTTAGCGGTAACGCTAATCCGGAGCTTTCGGGCGAAATTATTTCTCAACTTAATGTTGCTCAAGGCAAGGCCTTAGTTGGGCAGTTTAGTGATGGTGAATCTCAAGTTGAAATTTTAGAAAATGTACGTGGTTGTGATGTGTTTATCATTCAGCCGACTTGCGGACCATCACCTGCCGAGACGTTAATGGAACTCTTAGTCATGGTTGATGCACTCAAACGCTCATCAGCGGCTCGTATTACGGCTGTTGTTCCTTACTTTGGTTATTCAAGGCAAGACCGTCGCTCGCGTTTAACCCGTGTGCCCATTACTGCAAAATTAGCCGCTAAGATGGTAGAAGCTTCAGGCGTTGATCGCATCCTAACCATTGATTTACACGCAGACCAAATCCAAGGTTTTTTCAATATTCCAATTGATAATATTTATGCTCAGCCAGTATTGTTGGCAGACATACTATCCAAGGGTTACGAGGATGTTGTGGTTGTCTCGCCCGATGTAGGCGGTGTGGTGCGTGCTCGTGCTGCTGCAAAACGTATTAACGATGCAGATCTTGTGATTATTGACAAGCGTCGCCCAGCACCTAACATGGTGAAAGTCATGAACGTGATTGGTGACGTGGAAGGTCGCACTTGTATTATTATTGATGACATGGTTGATACAGCTGGTACCCTATGCCAAGCGGCCGGCATCTTAAAAGAGAAAGGTGCAAAAAATGTGGTGGCTTACGCAACCCACGCCGTACTTTCTGGCAATGCCATTGACAACATCAATAATTCTGAACTCGATGAATTGGTCACCACCAATACTATTCCTTTGTCTAAAGATGCAGTTAACTGCAGCAAAATACGACAACTGTCTATTGCGCCAACCTTGGCAGAGGTGATTAAACGCATCAGTGGTGAAGAATCTATTAGCACTATCTTTACCGATACTCAATAACTAGCCTAAAAGGACTCAAGGCTATGATTTTTGAGTAAAAATTTTATGTATAATCCTTCCTTTGGTCAGTCACCTATTCAACTCAAGAACATCGATTTATGAAATCTACAACTAAAGAACACAAACAAGCACTACAAAAACTTATCATGATTGGCAAGGACAAGGGTTACTTAACCTATGCCGAACTGAATGATCTGTTACCAAAGGATTTGCTCACACAAGAACAAATCGAGCCAATCGTTACTATTTTGGAAGAATTAGATATTGTTGTATCTGAAACTGTCCCTGATGCTGATACCTTGGTTGTAGAGTCAGGCGCTAAAGCGCAATCTACTTCTGCTGAAGCTGCTATTGCAGCACTAGCGGCACTTGATTCAGAGTTTGGTAGAACCACAGATCCTGTCAGAATGTACATGCGTGAAATGGGCGTGGTCGACTTATTAGAGCAGTCAGATGAAGTTCGCATCGCCAAAGAAATTGAAGCAGGTGTTTTTGAAATCATGAAAGCTATTACGCTTTACCCATCTATCACTGACTTCTTCTTTAAAGCACACACACGTCTTGAAGAAGGAAAATGTAAGATGACTGATGTGATTATTGGCTACCAAGGTGATGCTGAAGATTTTTTAGCAAAAAAAGCCGCTTTTGATGCCGGTGAGTTTGATGATGACGAAGAATACGAAGACATGGAAGAAATGGAATACACGGGTCCAGATGAGGAGAGAGTAAATACTCGTTTTGACACCGTTCTAAAATGTTCTGGAAACTACCAAACTATCAATGAAAAACATGGCTTCCGTCACAAAAAGACGGTTGCTGCCCGCGTGCAATTATCCAATGGCTTATCTGATTTGCGCCTTGCGCCAAAATTAGTCAGCACGATGATGGAAGTTATTTGCGACCGCGTTGCTATGATGAAGAAACAAGAAAAAACCATCCAAAATGCTTGTCTTTATGCCGGCATGGAAAGAGAACAATTCTTTAAATTATTCACTGACAATGAAACCAATTTTAATTGGTTAAAAGGCGCTAAATTAGATAAAAAAGTAGCCGCTGCATTAAAAATTACTAAAGATGAAATCTACTATGCACAAAAAAATCTTCTTGAATATGAAGAAGAGATGCAACTCACAGTGCCAGAGCTGAAGGCATTAAACAAACTCTATCGTCGTGGTGATCGTCGCGCTAAGATAGCTAAATCTCAAATGATTGAGGCAAACTTACGTTTGGTTATCTCCATTGCTAAAAAATACGCTAACCGTGGCTTACAATTCTTAGACTTGATTCAAGAAGGTAATGTCGGCTTAATGAAGGCGGTTGACAAGTTTGAATATCGTCGTGGTTATAAGTTCTCAACTTATGCAACTTGGTGGATTCGTCAGGCCATTACTCGTTCGATTGCTGACCAAGCACGCACCATCCGTATTCCAGTCCACATGATTGAAACCATTAATAAACTTAACCGTGTTCGTCGCCAACTCTTACAAAAATTTGGCCGTGAAGCCACACCTGAAGAATTAGCGATAGAAATGGAATTACCAGAATACAAAATTATTAAGATTTTAAAAATCGCTAAAGAGCCTTTATCGATGGAAACGCCGGTAGGTGATGATGAAGATTCGAACATTGGTGATTTTATTGAAGACACTAACTTATCTTCTCCAGTAGAAATTACCACCAGAGAAAGCTTAAAAGAAACAACGAGCGAACTGTTAGCCAACCTCTCGCCTCGTGAAGCAAAAGTATTAAAAATGCGTTTTGGTATTGATATGAATACCGACCACACGCTTGAAGAGGTTGGTCGTCAGTTTGACGTAACACGTGAACGTATTCGTCAAATCGAAGCAAAAGCATTGCGCAAATTAAGACACCCGTCTCGTGCGCACAAATTGCAAAGCTTCCTAGAGTAAAACCTTTACGGGCCTATAGCTCAGTTGGTTAGAGCAATCGACTCATAATCGATTGGTCCTTGGTTCAAGTCCAAGTAGGCCCACCACATTAAAATTACTGCGCTTTTTCCTTTTCTAGGTTGTTGTGCTTGTCTTTCGTTCAGTCATATAGTTACACCTATACTCCTTCTCTCATTCCTACGCCCGCCTACTAGAAGAGGAAAATACTTGTAACGCTATTCACCATTGTGCTCACAGAAAAATACTTGTAATACTACTACCTTCTCTCATTTCTATGCCCACC
>JAPYQD010000097.1 GCA_029937335.1 Gammaproteobacteria bacterium | reverse complement strand
TGACGGACGCTTATCCACTCATGGGCTTTGGTTTTGCAGAATTAGGCTCTTTTACCGGCGATGTGTGTCCGGGTAATCCGGGCGTTGGCAGACGCTTATTTCGTTTGGTTAAATCTAAGTCAATCTTAGTTTGGTATGGGCTTAATAACCAAGGCGCCCAAGCCATTGCTAAAAGATTAAAAGGTAAAAAGTTTAAGATACCTATTGGTATTAGCGCTGCTAAAACTAACAATGCCGCGAGTTTTGATTTGCAAGATTCGATTGACGATTATTTAAAAACAGTCAATGCATTTACTGATATTGGCCATTATTACACCATTAATATTTCTTGCCCAAACACCCAAGATGGCGAGCCTTTTGTTGATCAAAAAAATTTAGATGCATTGCTTAGTGCACTAGATAAGGTCAAACAAGAAAGTAAACCGGTCTATATAAAAATGGCTGCCGATTTAGAGGTGGATGAAATTAACACAATTGTTGATGCTTGCTTAAAACACAAGATTGACGGCTTGGTACTCACCAACTTAACCAAACCATCAATGAGTGATGAGTACCTTAAAGAAGAGTTAACTTTTGATAAAGGCGCACTTAGTGGTTTACCAGTGCAGAGAATTTCAACTAAAGTTGTACGTCATGTTTATCAAAGAACGCGTGGTAAGATTACTATTATTGGCGTGGGCGGTGTGTTTAGTGCGGATGATGCTTACGAGAAAATTACCTCTGGGGCTAATTTAATCGAACTTATTACCAGCATGATTTTTGAAGGTCCACAAGTGGTCGGTGAAATTAATCGTGGCTTGGTTGAGCTACTTAAAAAAGACGGATTCTCATCAGTCGAAGCCGCAGTAGGATCGCGCAATCCATTACTTTAGATAGAGCCTTTAAATTTCATTAATTAAGCTTTTGATAACTTGAGCAGAAGTGTCGAAAGCTTGTTGTTCTTCGTCAGTAAAGTTTAATTCAATAATTTTTTCTACACCGTTCTCACCTAGCATCACAGGCACGCCAATAGCGATATCGTTCTGTCCATACTCACCTTCGAGCATGGTGATACAAGGAAGCAGTCGATGCTTGTTATGCACCATGGCTTCCACCATGATTGTCACTGCAGCACCTGGGGCGTTATTGGCGCTGGATTTTTGTTTGAGATTGAGTATTTCTGCACCACCATCGCGGGTGCGTTGAATTAAATTATCAATGGTGTTTTGATCAAGTAAGTGTTCAATTGAAATACCGCTAACCGTGGTGAATCTTGGCAAAGGCACCATGGTGTCACCATGACCACCGAGTACCATGGCTTGAATATCATTAATAGAGTAGTCTGTTTCCATGGCAATAAAACTTGATAGGCGCATTGAATCTAGGATACCAGCTTGCCCCATAATACGGTTGCGTGGCCAATTGGCTTTTTTATTGGCGTAGTAGGTCAATACATCGACTGGATTAGACACCACAATGACGTAGGCATCGGGCGCATGTTTGATGACACCATCCATAATCTCATCGATTATTTTAAGATTAATGGCCAATACGTCAGCTCGATCCATGCCGGGTTTTCTGGGCATGCCGGCAGTGATAATAACAATATTGGAATCTTTAATATTGGCGATATCACTTGCACCTATAAGTTCGGCATCAAAATGATAGACAGGTGAAGTTTCTTGAATATCAAGCGCCACACCTTTGGCGTATTGTTCGTCAAGGTCGATGAGTACGATTTGCTGTGCTAGCTTTTGAATAGCAAGCATTTGTGCGGTACTTTCACCGACTCTGCCAGCACCGACAATACTGATTTTATTAACCATGGTAACCTCCGTCTAATGCTTATATAATAGCTTGCTTATCGTACTAACAATATTAACCGAAAATGAGTGAAGAATTCCACAAATTAGCACTTGATTATCACAAGGGTGAGCGACCTGGAAAGATCTTTGTGTCTTCGCACAAGTCCCTAAAAACACATCATGATTTATCTTTGGCCTATACACCCGGTGTAGCCGCTCCTGTTAGGGAGATTGCTAAGGATGAATCGAAAGTATATGACTACACCATTAAAGGTAATTTGGTGGCGGTTATCACTGATGGCTCTGCGGTATTAGGCTTGGGCAATGTAGGACCGTTAGCAGCAAAACCCGTGATGGAAGGTAAAGGTGTTTTGTTTAAGCAGTTTGCCGATATCGATGTGTTCAATATCGAAGTTGGCACCCAAGATGTCGATGAATTTGTAAAAACAGTGATTAATATTGCCCCAACTTTTGGCGGTATTAATTTAGAAGATATTTCTGCACCACGTTGTTTTGAAATTGAGCAGCGTTTGATTGAAGCGTTAGATATCCCCGTGTTTCATGATGATCAACACGGCACGGCCATTATTATTGCAGCAGGGCTTTTAAACGCACTTGAGATTCAAGCAAAGACACCTGAAAATGCAATGTTGACTTGTTTAGGTGCGGGTGCAGCCGGTATAGCAACGCTTGATTTACTTTGCGAGCTTGGTTTTAAAAAATCCAATATTTTGTTGGTCGATTCCAAAGGTGTGATTACGGATTCACGCGAAGGGTTAACCAAAGAAAAAGCAGATTATGCCAGCACAACAGATAAACAAACATTGGCAGATGCCATGCAAGATTGTGATATTTTTGTCGGTGTAGCATCTAGTAATTTAGTATCAAAAGACATGGTGAAATCCATGGCAGACAATCCGATTGTGTTTGCTTTATCAAATCCTGATCCTGAAATCTCACCCGCAGATGCCAACGCGGCGCGTGATGACTTAATCATGGCAACAGGTCGAAGTGATTATCCAAATCAAGTCAATAATGTACTGGGTTTTCCCTTTATTTTTAGAGGCGCGCTTGATGCTAAGGCCAGTGAAATCAATATTGAGATGAAAATTGCGGCTGTACATGCACTTAAAGATTTGGCAAAACTCGACGTTCCTCAAGATGTGCTAGAAGCTTATCATGTTGACACTATCAGCTTTGGTAAAGATTATATTATTCCAAAACCTTTTGATAAAAGACTCATCGATGTGGTGCCAAAAGCAGTCTTTGATGCCGCTGTTTCCAGTGGCGTTTCACGACTTTAATTGCGCTTAATTTAGGTACAAAAAAAACTATCAAAATCCCCTTGTTAATCAAGAATAGTTATGGGATAATGGCCGATTGTTTTTGGAGAGATTT
>JAPYQD010000096.1 GCA_029937335.1 Gammaproteobacteria bacterium | reverse complement strand
TAATCACCGGTTGTTGCGTTCACACCTTGGCCCATGAGTTCAGTTACTACCAAACCCTTACTCATGGCTTTAATCATTGCTTCTAAACCACCATCAAAATTAGCAGTTACGCTCACGTTGTTGGTTCCACCTGCATTAGCGGTGGTTTTTAGGCCGAGCTGGTTAGCCGAATATTGCCCCATCACATAGCTTTTAACCCGTCCATTTTCAACAAAATATTGCTCACGTTTAAGTACGCCATCACGATCAAAGGCCTTAGCACCGAGTGTCTTTTTCGCAAAGGGCTGTTCAAACAAACTTAAACTTTCCGGAATGACAATTTGATCGATACTGTTTAATAGAAAAGTTGATTTCTTGTATTGTCTTGAACCACCTAAAGCGCCTAATAATTGAGCAAATAATCCGCCTGATAAACGTGATGTGAAAATCACTGGACATTTTTGTGAAGGTAGTGACCGAGCCCCAAGTTTTTGTTGTGCCAATAGTGCCGCCTTCATACCTACTTGCTGTGGCGATTCCATATCATTTGCATCAAGCGCTGTGGTGTATTCGTAGGCCGTTTGCATATCATCATCGCGTTTTGCAATTAAAGAACAATTGAGCGAATGACGTGTGCTGCTTTGTGTGGCGATTAATCCATTAGAATTAGCATACAAGCCTTCGCCCTGAAAACTAGAAACTTCTGCACCTTCTGAATTATCAATTTCATTTTGCTCTAAAGCGATCTCTTCACAGGCTTTAGCTAAGTCAATACTGTGTTGCGCGTCTAAATCCCAGGGATGGTAAAGGTCTAAATCAGGCGCATCAAAGGCCATCAGATCTTTTGGCGCCAAGCCACTAAAAGGATCTTCTTGGGTGTACTTTGCAATCAAACAGGCGGATTCAATGGTTTTATTTAAACTGTCTTTACTCAGGTCAACACTCGATGCGTGACCTTTCTTTTGACCCATGTAAACATTAATCTCGAAACTTTTATCAAGGTGGTATTGCAGTGTTTCTACCTCACCTAATCTGACTGCAGTTGACACGCCAGAGCTTGATCCGAGTGATATTTCATAATCACTGACTTTGTATTTTTTCAACAAATCAATGGCCAGTTGTGCGGTTTGTTCTAAAGATGGCATGGGTGGAATTATACTAAGTAATCTAAATCAGTTGGCTGTGGAAATTCAGTTGTTTGTTGCGAATGTTGGAAATCAACTATTAATGATTTGGCCGGCATCCACAAAGCCCAAATACCCAAAGCAATAATCAATGTGCCAGAGAATTTTCTTACTAAAGGTTTTTTAATGGCTTCGCTCAGCTTTGAAGAAAAACCTGCCATTAATAATAAGCTTGGCAGTGTGCCCAACCCAAAGGCCAACATAATCAATCCACCTTGAACAGCAGAACCAGACAACACAGCGAAACTTAACGCACCATAAACCAAGCCACAAGGAATACCGCCCCAAAATAACCCAACCAAAAAAGCACTTTTCAAACTGGTAACCGGTAAAAACTTCTGACTAATGGGTTGTAATTTTGTCCACAGCTTGGCGCCTATTTTTTCCAATACTTGTATGCCTGCATACCAATTAGCAATGTACAAGCCCACCAATACCATTAACACGCCTGAAAAAATCCTTAACGCATGATCAAGCGCACTCATCTTTAACGTATTTGCAAGTAACTCGCCAGCCAATCCAAACAACGCGCCCATTAAGATATAGCTAAGGATTCGACCGGTATTGTAATTCAGGTGATATAGTGAAGTTTGTTTGGCGTTAGATCTGAGCTCTGCCGGCAAGGCTGAAGTCAACAAGGCAACCACACCACCACACATACCTAGACAATGCACACCGCCTAACAAGCCCATCAAAAAAACAATGGTTAAGGTGTCCATTATTTATTGTTGATCTTAGTGACTTCTAATAAATGCAGTCTGCGAGAGTCAGTTTTAAGCACTTTGAAATTAAATCCTTGCAAATCAATCTCACTCATTTGTTCGGGCAGATAAGTAAAACCTGTAATGACAAAGCCAGCCACGGTATCTACATCATCCGCATCTAAAGCAACTTCAAAAAATTCGTTAAATTCTTCTAACGGGGTATTGGCTTTAAGTAAATAACGACCCTCGCCAAAATCAATGATATTGTCTTCTTCAAAATCATGTTCGTCTTCAATCTCACCTACAATTTGCTCAAGCACATCTTCTAGTGTAACCAGTCCGGCAATTTCACCATACTCATCCATTACCACTGCCATATGCGAATGCTTTTGCTGAAAATCTCTCAGCAAGGCGCCTAAAGTTTTGCTTTCTGGCACTAGAACTGTAGGGCGTAAATATTCCTTATAGCTGAATTCTTTTTTCTGATTATTGGCTAAATGCCCCAATAAATCTTTAGCCAAAATAATACCTTGTATTTTGTCTTCTTTCGCGTTCAAAACTGGGAATCGAGAATGTGCTGATTTGACCATTATCTTAAGCAAGTCTTTGGCTGAAGTTGTATGTTTGATCAGTACCATTTTTGACTTTGGTACCATAACATCGCGCACTTCTAGATTTTCAAGTTGCATGGTACCTTCAATGATAGATCGAGAATGTGAATCAATGATATGGCTTTCTTCCGCTTCTTTTAAAGCCTGCAACAGTTCATCACTAGATCGTAGTGGCGAATGGAAAAATTGTTTTTTTAGTCTTTGCAAGAAAGACAATGTCGAGGGAGGGTGTTCTTCGTTCATTTAGAATTAAATATTAATCAGGTCGCTATTGTACCAAAAATCAAGTTTTTTTACCACTGCGCATAGCTTTTCCTTTTGCGGCACGCTCTTTACGCACTTGTTTTGGGTCAGCAATCAGTGGTCGATAGATTTCTACACGGTCTTTTTCACGCAAAACAGTGTCTAATTTTGCAATTTTTCCAAAAATACCAGTCTTATCTTTAGTTAAATCGATTTGAGGATAAGTATCAATAATGCCTGACAGTTCAACGGCTTGTTTGAGTGTTGTGCCTTCATCTACCTCTAATTCAAGTAAGGTTTGTTTTTTTTCTAAAGCGTAGGCGACTTCAACTAGCATCACAAAGTTGTTGTGCCGTAGCAAAATCTAGCGTGCCTTCGTAGATTGCACGGCCGGTAATTGCACCCATAATGCCATGGTGTGCTTCGACCAATAAGTTTGAAATATCGTCCATATTGGTAATACCGCCTGAAGCGAT
>JAPYQD010000095.1 GCA_029937335.1 Gammaproteobacteria bacterium | reverse complement strand
GGCCGTATTCCTTTAATTATTGGCCGTGGCTTAACCGATAAAACACGACAAGATTTAGACTTGCCAGTCAGTGATCTTTTCTTACGCCCACAAGACGTTAGCAGCAGTAATGTAGGCTACACACTGGCACAAAAAATCGTTGGCAAGGCTTGTGGTGTTGAGGGTGTTCGCCCTGGTACTTATTGTGAGCCACGCATGAGCACTGTTGGCTCTCAAGACACAACCGGCGCTATGACTCGTGACGAACTGAAAGAACTGGCTTGTTTAGGTTTCTCAGCAGACTTGGTAATGCAAAGTTTTTGTCACACTGCTGCTTATCCAAAACCAGTGGATTTAGAACTACAACACTCATTGCCTGATTTTATGCAGTCTCGTGGTGGTGTTGCGCTCAAGCCCGGTGATGGCATTATTCATTCATGGCTTAATCGTATGTTATTGCCTGACACAGTAGGTACTGGCGGTGATTCACACACACGCTTCCCGATTGGCATTAGTTTTCCTGCAGGCTCTGGTCTAGTAGCGTTTGGTGCATCCATTGGCGTATTGCCATTGGATATGCCAGAATCAGTTCTAGTTCGCTTTAGTGGCGCCATGCAAGAAGGCATTACTCTACGTGATTTGGTGAATGCCATTCCATATGTGGCTATTCAACAAGGGTTATTAACGGTTGAAAAATCCAACAAGAAGAATATTTTTTCAGGTCGTATCTTAGAAATTGAAGGATTAGGCGACCTTAAAATTGAGCAAGCCTTTGAGCTTACTGATGCCTCTGCTGAACGCTCGGCCAATGGTTGCACTATCAAACTTAATAAAGCGCCTGTAGCAGAGTATTTGCAGTCTAACATCGCCTTATTGTCATCGATGATAGAAATGGGCTATGAAGATAAAAAGACCATTGCACGTCGTATTCAAGCGATGCAAAAATGGCTAGATACGCCTGAATTATTAGAAGCAGACAACAACTGTGAATATGCAGCTGTGATTGATATCAACCTTGATGAAATCAAAGAGCCAATCTTGGCGTGTCCGAATGACCCTGACGACGTCAAAACACTTTCAGATGTTGCTAACACCAAGATCGACGAAGTCTTTATTGGCTCTTGTATGACCAACATCGGCCACTTTAGAGCGGTTGCACAACTACTTAAAGACCAAGACCGTTCAGAGCTACCAACCGAACTGTGGATTGCCCCACCTACGCGTATGGATGAAGCTCAACTTAAGAAAGAAGGTACTTATCAAATTTTTGAAGCGCTGACTGAACATACTGAGATTCCAGGCTGTTCTTTATGTATGGGCAACCAAGCACGTGTGAAAAACAATGCTACCGTGGTCTCAACTTCAACACGTAACTTTCCAAATCGCTTAGGTGATGATGCCGACGTTTATCTGTCTTCAGCAGAAGTTGCAGCCATTGCTGCAAAATTAGGGCATATTCCTACTACTGAGGAATATCTGAAAGCCATGAGAGCTATTGAACCATTAGCTGATGATATTTATCAATACTTAAACTTTGATCAAATCTCTGAATATCAAGAAGCTGTTGGACACATCGCACTCGATACAATTCTTGAAGAGTAGTATTTACCAACAGACAATAAAAAGCCGCTTATCTAAGATAGCGGCTTTTTATTGAAATGTTAAAAGAAAGATTATTTAATCTTAGCTTCTTTATACATCACGTGTTGTCTAACAACAGGATCAAACTTTTTAACTTCTACCTTTTCTGGGTGAAGACGCTTGTTCTTAGTTGTTGTGTAAAAATGGCCAGTTTTAGCCGATGATACTAATTTGATTTTTTCTCTCATACCTTACTCCTAAACCTTTTCGCCACGTGCGCGGATTTCTGCCAGTACAGTGTCGATGCCTTTCTTATCAACAATACGTAAACCTTTTGCCGTTAACTTAAGTTTTATAAAACGATTTTCACTCTCTACCCAAAAACGGTGCGTGTGAAGATTTGGATAAAAACGACGACGCGTTCTATTGTTCGCGTGCGATACATTGTTGCCACTCATTGGACGCTTACCGGTTACTTGACATATCTTTGCCATAACTAAACTCATCAGAAATCTAAAAGAAAGGAATTATACTTAAAAAAATGGCTAATTTCAAATCGAATTTATATAAATATCCTATTTACTATTAGTTCAACAGACTGTATGATATCTCCACATTGGAGGGATGGCAGAGCGGCTGAATGCACTGGTCTTGAAAACCAGCAAGGATTAATCTCCTTCTAGGGTTCAAATCCCTATCCCTCCACCATTATTTCTTACAGAAAAAGAACCATGCCAATAACCCGCTATACCGTATCCGGTATTACCAAAGATGGACAAAAGTTTAGACCTAGCGATTGGACTGAAAGACTGGTTTGTATTCAACCCGAACAACTAAAACGTTATAACGGCCACCTGAAAATTCGCAGAATTGATGGTATTAAATCCATTGTTTTTGATGATCAACTTAAATACGCTTGTGAGTTTACTTATGAACGTATTCTTTCTTTTGCCAAAATAAACCACCTTAATATCACCAAAGAAATAATTGAATAAGACAAACTCGACTAGCCTTAGTCAACATATGGGCCGTGCTGATAGATTGGCTGATGATGCGGCAAGCCACAACAAAACATAAACTCACTGTCTGTTTTTGCTTGAATAGATAAATTCTGCTCTTCATCAGCTTCAATTAATAACGATTCAGTCGAACTAAGTGTTTCACCCGCTAAAACAATATCACCTGATAATGCATAAATAACCGCATTAAGCCCTTGATTAATATAGATTTGGTATTGTTTATTTTGTTCGATTTTTACATGCTGATAAGTAATATCTGTATGCAATTCAATCGGCGACCCTTCACCAACAATCGTTCGACAATAGCCACCTTCAAAAGTAGTTACAGGCAAATTTTCACTTAAAACTTGTTGATAACTCGGCTTAATTGTTTTAAGACGTTTGGGTAAATTAATCCACAATTGAATACCGACACTTTGGCCTTCTTCTGCTGGCATTTCTGAGTGAACTATACCCTTTCCTGCACAAAACACCTGGGCTCCGCCTTTACTAACAAAAGCATCATTGCCCAAGTTGTCTTTATGGTGCATACCGCCAGTCAACATATAGGTAATTGCTTCAAACCCACGGTGGGGATGATCTGGAAAACCATGACCAGCAGAAATATTAAAATGATCCCACAATACAAACGGATCAAAATTCATTCG
>JAPYQD010000094.1 GCA_029937335.1 Gammaproteobacteria bacterium | reverse complement strand
CCAACTGTGCATAAGCGATTGCAGTCACTAGATTAGTCGCACCCGGACCTAATGTGGCCAAACACACACCCGCTCTTCCTGTAAGTCGGCCATAAGTGGCTGCCATAAAGGCTGCTGCTTGTTCATGTCTGGTTAGAATAAACTTAATATTCGAGTCTTTAAGAGAGTCTAGTAAGTCTAGATTTTCCTCGCCAGGAATGCCAAAGATGTATTCAACACCTTCGCTTTCAAGTGCTTTTACAAATAGATCTGATGCCTTCATACGCCCCCATGAGTATAGTTTGGGGCTAGGATACCATATTTTTTTCTAGTTGAGTTATATTAGACGAGACAGAGTTTTTCCAGAATCCAAAACCTCTCTAACCATCTGTGATGCATCCACTAATGATTTGGCTTTTTTGGTATGCCAAAGCACCAAGCTGGCTGATAAAACAAGCCCATCATAAAACATGCCTTTCTCGCCTGCAAGCGCAGCCTTGCCTAGCTTAACTGTGTAGTCTGCCAACTCAGAAATATTTTGATGTACATCTAACTCACCCGGGAATGAGATGGCACGCATGTCTTGCTCAATCCCCAGTGATTTTGGATCAATATCTACACGATCTTTTTCGTCAGTACCTTCATAAGACACCATTAAGCCTTTTTGACGCAATGATGGAATAACACCGCCCTCAACACCACGCACTAATAAAGCACTATCCATACCAGAGGCTTTTACCAAATTGGCATAAATCGGCGGATAAGGCTTGTGCACGTAACCCAAAATAGAATGGGTGGTTTTTCCTCTAAGTGGGCCAATTAAGGTTTCTACCGTGTTGATAACGGTACGCTTAATCACGCGATTACGCAAAGAGACGATATTATGCAAACCTTTACAATAACTCGCCTGATCAACATAACTCCAGCCAATGGCTGGATCTTCTAATCTTGCCTTGGCTTGTGCTGTTGAATGATCAACACTTAGCCCTAATGCTTCGCTAATATGGCGGTGCGTTAAGCCAAATTTAGGTGAAACACTGTCTAAACCATGGATAACCGTTGGCAAGCCAAGCTCAGCTAATAGTGGTGGTAAGAATGATGAAACTGGAATGGAGCGATTATAACCACTATAAGGGTCGCCTAAATCTACCAAATGCTCAACGTTAACGGCTTGCTTATCACTCTCAGCCAAAATCGCCGCTAAGATACCTTCGTTTTCTTCCATGGTCTCGCGCTTCATACGCAAGGCAATGAGGAAAATAGCCGATTGAACATCATCAATCTCGCCACGGAGAATGGCTTGCATGCCATCTCTAGCCTCTTCAAAATCAATATTCTTACTCAAGTCAGGCCCAGTTGCCACACGCTGAATAATTGATTTCATTAATGCTTGAGAGTCAGTACTCATGATTAAACCTCGATATAAATTTCGTTATTTTCTTGTTTGACGGCATAAGTTTGCATATTATCAACGTCATTTTCTGAAGAATCACCCGTTTTTAAATCAAAACTATAGCCATGCAGTGAGCACTTAACTCGATCACCTTTTAAACAGCCCAACGTGAGTTTAATGTCTTCGTGTGGACAGTGATTTTCTGCGCAATACAGCGTGCCGTTATTCATGGTGACAAATAAGTCTTTACCTTCTAAGACAATTTCGACCATCGTGCCTTCTTTAGGTGCTTGGTCTAAAACCTTCTTCCAAGTGGACATTAAAAAAATCTCCAAACACGGTTGCTATCAAGCGCTGAAGCGCATTGTTTAAGTTGTCGTTTATAGCGTTTAGCATTACCGTCTACTTTTTTAGCAATTTTTATTAACCAAGGTTTTTTTCTATAAGATTCTCTATTAAACCCACCGTGACCTTCATGATAAGCTAAGTATTGGTTATACGCATCTGACATAGCAACACCGGAACGTTTGCTTGATTGAGTCATGTACCAGCCAACAAAATCTGCCGCATCATCAAAATCATCACGATCTGCATCTTTGTTGCCGGTTTTTAATTTGTACCATTCCCAGGTATCATCAACTGCTTGAGCAAAACCATAGGCTGTTGTCGGCCTAAACCACGGCACCACACCAAACAACTTTTCTCTAGGTGGTTTTGCATCAGAGGCAAAGTTAGACTCTTGATAGATAATAGCAAGCTGCACATGTGCAGGTGCGCCGTATTTTTTCTCACTGGCTTTAATTGCACGATACCAGCTCACCTCTTCATCCATCAAATTACAAATATTACTAACCTTGACCGCCGGCGTTGAAAAACACCCGCTCAATAAAGTTGAGAGAAAAACAATCAGTAAACTTTTTTTCATTAGCCTACTGCTGGGAAAAACACCTTGTAAGCTACAACAACTTGAATGATAAATAAAACAGCAAACATACCTTTAATCGCACCATCTGATAACGGAGTTGGTTCAGCAGAGTCAGACTTCTCTAATTTTACATTGGTTGCCACCAAGCCTTTGTCAGAACTTTCTGCTTGAAACACCACGCGTGTATCTGCTTTTAAACGTGACTTGTTATAAATATTCTTTTGGTGAACGAAATATTTCTCACCATCATCACCCGTAATAAAACCATATCCTTTAGTACCAAACTGGGCTACTACGCCTTTTATTTTTTTTGCCATTTTTTACGCTCCGGTCTTGTGCAAACAATAAGTTGCTTTTTGAATAAAATCTACGCCAGCGCGTAGAAACTTGAGCTCATTTTTTATGTCATCAAAACACTGTAATTGTTGACATTTGAACCCCTTACTAAAAAGTGAAACCACCTCATCCTCATCAACTGCAAAAGGCGGGCCACTTATTTGTGATTGCGGGTAATTTAGTGTTAATAACAACACCCGACAATCATTCGGTATTATAAAGTATAAATGCTGCGCATATTTTGCTCTTAAATCAACAGCTAGCGCGACTAGCGCTGCACGGTCATACACGGCAGAAACTGATTTCAATACAGACTTATCCAGTGCAAAATAATCCCCGCAATATAACGTAATATTTTCACCTTGATACAGCGTAAATTGATCGATTTGATTGATTGTAAAAACAAGGTTATTTTCATCAAAAAACTGCTCGATAGCCAATGAACTAAGTTCAACACCAATTACTTTAAAGCCCTGCTCAAGCAAATAAACCATGTCATAGCTTTTGCCACACAAGGGTACAAATACCGTATCACCCTGCTTAAGCTTTAAACAAGTAATAAATTCAACAAGTTTAGAATTTACTTGTGCTCGATGCCAGCCAATTTTTCCTTCTTGCCAGCGTTGTATCCAATCCGTCATCTCGTCCTTAAGTTATAATACTCAGCATGAAAATTAATCGCCCATCTCGTAAAACC
>JAPYQD010000093.1 GCA_029937335.1 Gammaproteobacteria bacterium | reverse complement strand
ACTCGCGACATTCACGTTGGCAACGTGATGCTCTACCAGCTGAGCTATTCCCGCAATAGGTGGCAAATTATAGTGTTTTTTCGCTAAGAGTCAAATGTTTTTACACCTTCTTTTAAATAAATAAAGCCTGAGTACAGGGTTAACAAAGTTGCAGCTAATAATAGAGCCACACCAATCTCAAAACTTGGCAAGCCAAAGAAGGGTTGTTGATAAAGTAAAAACAAAATGGCGAAGACTTGCACAAAGGTTTTAACCTTGCCAATATAGGAAACATTGACTGTGGAGCGCTGACCAATGGTGCCCATCCATTCCCTCAGAGCAGAGACTAAAATCTCGCGAGAAATAATAATCAGCGCACAAATGGTGATGTACCAATGTGTATCAGTGGGATAGAAATCCACTAATAATATCAGTGCTACAGACACCATTAGCTTATCGGCAACCGGATCTAGAAAAGCACCGAGCTGTGAAGTCATGTTGAGTTTTCTGGCTAAGTAGCCATCTAAGTAATCGGTGGTACTAATAAAAGCATATACGCCAGTCACCCAGAAATTAATTTGCGTAAAAATATTGTCAGGGGCCTTGATATTAATAAATCCATCTAGATTGTAAGCAGGCTGAAAGTAATACAGTGCAACAAAAATTGGAATGAGTGCAATTCTTGAAAGTGTAATTATGTTGGGTAGTGTCATCATGAGAGATATTCTAACAGAGAATAATAGATTTGTTGACACTTGAAAATGGTGGGCCCGACAAGAGTCGAACTTGTAACCGCTCGGTTCGTAGCCGAGTACTCTATCCAGTTGAGCTACGGGCCCATAAAGCGTGTAATTATCGCCACATTTATGTCAAAGGTCAAGCGAGAAGTGGTTTATTTTTGTAGGTGTTCTACCAATTGATCAAGCTTGACCATGCGTGAGCCTTTGATTAGTACAGTGGCATTGATGTGATGGCTAATGATATGATCGGCTAATTGCTCCAAATTATCAAAATGAATGCCATCATAATGCTTGGCTAGATCCCCATAGGTGTAAACCGCATCAAGTGAATCTTTGGCTGATTGTCCAATCTGTTGGTGGAAGGTTTTGGCTTCATCGCCCAGTTCTGCCATGCTGCCAAGCACCGCAACCTTTTCACCTGTAAAGGTGAGTAGTGTACTAATTGCCGCCTTCATTGATTGTGGGCTGGCATTATAAGTATCATCAATGATGGTTAGATTGGGCTGTTGAATAACATTGAGTCGGCCTTTTTCGACTTGGGTATTTTCCAAGCCTTGTTTGATGGTGTTAATATCAACAGCCAATGCATGCGCACAAGCGCTTGCCGCTAAGGCATTGTCGATATTGTGCTGGCCAATCAGCTGCAAGATAACCGTTACTTTTTGATCAGCAATATTTAAATCGAAACCATTGTTGTTAATATGGCTGGCAAAAACATCACCACCTTCACCAAAGCTGAGATCACCACTAAAGGTGGTATTGGTATTAACGATATTTTTACTATTATCGCTATAGATTTCACCTTTGGCTTTAACCAAATTATCAAAGCCGCCAAATTCACCAATGTGCGCATCTAGCGTGTTAGTTACCACGGCAATATCAGGCTGTGCGATATTGCGTAAATGTGCAATTTCCCCAACATGATTGGCGCCCATTTCAACCACGGCATATTGGTGTTGCTCTTCCAGCTCTAATAAAGTCATCGGCACGCCAAGGTGATTGTTAAGATTACCTTTGGTGGCGAGTGTTGGCGCTTTCAAGCTTAATATATTGGCCAACATATTTTTAGTGGTGGTTTTGCCGTTACTGCCGGTAATGGCTACAACGGTTGGCTTAATATTATTTAGATGCCAATGTGCAATATCAGCCAGTGCGGTTTGAGTGTCATCTACTAGTAAAGTGGGTAGATTGGTTGACACAGGCTTGCTGATAATAACGGCGACTGCGCCCATTTTTTCAGCTTCATTAAGATAATCATGTGCATCAAAATTATCACCAATCAGTGCGACAAATAAAGCACCCTCCATGCGTTGTCTTGTATCGGTACATACACTTGTAAAATCAACACTATTGACGGTATTAACCCCTAATACTGAAGCAATGATGCGTGTATTAGATGACAGCATTTTGTGCAATTTCGATATCACTTAAGACCAGTGTCTTATCTTTAAATTCTTGGATGGACTCATGCCCCTTGCCAGCAATGAGTAAGCACTCATTTTCATTTAAAGTGGTCATAGCAGTTTCGATAGCGAGTTGCCTATCAAGGGTAATGTCTAATTCAAAACTGTCATCAATACCACTAAGGATATCGTCAATAATCGCTTGTGGATCTTCATCTCGCGGATTGTCGTTAGTGAGTACGATGGTGCTGGCTAGATCGCTGGCAATCTTACCCATTTTGGCGCGTTTATCTTGATCGCGGTTACCACCACAGCCAAAGACAATGCGCACTTGATGATCTGGGTAATGGCTTTGCAAAGTGTTAATGGCATTTTTGATGGCATCTGGGGTGTGGGCATAATCGACCCAAGCCAAGGTATTTTTAATGCGATGCATCCGACCCGTTGGCGGGAACAAGTGGTGCAATAGTGGAATGATGCTTGAACGTTCAAAGCCGAGCTGTTCGACACTGTTGAGTGCGGCCAGAACGTTGGATAAGTTAAACAGCCCTAACAAAGGAGACTCAAATACGAAGCCATCAAGTTGACATAAAAAGCCTTCAGTTGTGGCGTTGATTTTTTCAAATTCGTCTAGACCGTAGGTGGTTTGTGTGGCGTGTTTAGAAACGGCTAAAAAATCTGCATGTTGATCGCTATCATGGTTAATAACAACACTTTTGAGTGAATCAAAGGCAAACAGCTTGAGTTTGGTATTTCGATATTCTTCCAAGCTGTGGTGGTAATCTAAGTGGTCTTGCGTGAGATTGGTAAAAACAGCTTGCTTAAAATTAATGCCTGCCACTCGATTTTGGTCTAAGCCATGGGAAGAAACTTCTAATACTGCCGTGTCAATACCATCTTGATGGTATTGATGAAGTGTTTTATAGAGCGTTAAAATATCGGGTGTGGTGTTGTTAGAAACCACAGTGCTATGGGTAATACCCAACGTACCAATTAGGCCGTTTTTAACCCCGAGTTGATTTAATAATTGTGAAATAAAATAACTCACCGAGGTTTTGCCGTTGGTACCAGTGACGCCAATCACTTCCACCCGCATTGCTTGAGAGTAATAAGTGCTCGCCAGTACGGGTAAATGTTGTTTGAGATTATCGACACGTACGCTTGGCACGTTACAATCAAAATCTTGTGAATCAACCAGTACAGCCACACAGCCGTTTTCAATGGCTTGATTAATATATTTAATGCCATGAGTGTGCTGCCCTTGTAGAGCGACAAAGACATCACCCGTTTGTACATTGGCAGCATTCAGGCACAAGCCTTGGATTTCAACATCAATGAGTG
>JAPYQD010000003.1 GCA_029937335.1 Gammaproteobacteria bacterium | reverse complement strand
TAACTAGCTGATATACATTATAATTATTGGGTTTTTATTTGAACATATTCACACACAGAGGACAGTAACCTTATGTCAGGACAAGAAATAGACCTTAAGAAAAGACGTTTTCTAACTAACGCAACAAGCGTGGTTGGTGCCGTCGGCGTTGGCTTTGTAGCATGGCCGTTTTTATCATCATGGATGCCTTCAGCAAGAGCAAAAGCAGCCGGTGCACCCGTTGATGTTGATATTAGCAAATTAGAATCAGGGCAACTGGTTCGCGTGCTTTGGCGCAAAAAACCGGTTTGGATTTTCAAACGTGACGCTTCTACTGTTGCTAACTTAAAGACGTTAGACGCCGAGTTAACAGATCCTAACAACGAAGAAGACCAACAACCTATTTATGCTAAAAATACGTACCGCTCAATTAAAGCAGAGGTTGCAGTTATTGTTGGTGTTTGTACACACCTAGGCTGTTCACCAACCTACCGACCAGAATTAGGCGCGGCAGATTTAGGTGGCGATGCATGGAAGGGTGGTTTCTACTGCCCATGTCATGGCTCGAAGTTTGACCTGGCTGGCCGTGTTTATGCAGGCGCTCCAGCACCAACTAACTTAATCATACCACCATATCATTTTGTGTCTGATTCGTTGATTCGAATTGGTGTTGACCCAAAAGCATCTTAGGAGAAAACCATGGATAACAATAAAAGCTGGATCGATCAAAGATTTCCACTAACCAAGGTTTGGAATGAGCACTTAGCCGAGTATTACACACCTAGAAACTTTAACTTCTGGTATTTCTTTGGCTCATTAGCAATGCTAGTACTGGTCATGCAAATCGTTACGGGTATTTTCTTAACCATGCACTTTAAGCCAGACGCAGCCAATGCGTTTGCATCGGTTGAATACATCATGCGTGATGTAGACTGGGGCTGGTTGATTCGCTACTTGCACTCCACAGGTGCGTCAGCATTCTTCATTGTGATTTACTTGCATATGTATCGTGGCTTGTTATACGGCTCTTATAAGGCGCCGCGTGAACTTATCTGGATTCTAGGTATGGTGCTTTACATCGCACTAATGGCAGAGGCCTTCATGGGTTATGTATTGCCATGGGGTCAAATGTCTTACTGGGGTGCGCAAGTAATTATCTCTTTATTTGGCTCAGTGCCATTTATTGGTCCTGAACTATTAACATGGATCCTGGGTGATTACGCTGTAGGTGATCCCGCACTAAACCGCTTCTTCTCATTGCATGTGATTGCATTACCACTAATCTTAGTCGTATTAGTCTTCTTGCATATTGTTGCCCTACACACCGTAGGCTCAAATAACCCAGATGGTGTTGAGATTAAGAAAAATAAAGACAAAGATGGCATTCCTAAAGACGGTATTCCGTTCCATCCATACTACAGCGTGAAAGACATTGTTGGTGTGGTGGTGTTCTTAATGCTTTTCTCGGCAGCAGTTTTCTTTGCGCCAGCAATGAATGGTTACTTCTTAGAGCATGCAAACTTTATTGAGGCTAACCCGCTTAAAACCCCTGACCATATTGCACCGCTTTGGTACTTAACGCCGTTCTACTCAGTGTTAAGAGCGATTCCACCAATGTTTGGATCGCAGTTCCCAGGTGTGGTTGGCATGTTCGCAGCCTTGTTAATTTTATTAGCACTGCCGTGGTTAGATCGCTCAAAAGTGAAGTCAATCCGCTACCGCTCGTGGCCTTATAAAGTAGCCTTAGGCATCTTTGTAGTAAGCTTTATTGTGCTTGGCTGGTTAGGTATGCAGCCAGTAACAGAGCTTAACGCGCTATTGGCTAGAATCTTTACAGCAGCTTACTTTGGCTTCTTTATCTTGATGCCATGGTTTACCTCAATTGGCAAGACCAAAGAAGTGCCTGCACGAGTAACGGAGAAATAAAATGAAAAAATTATTAAACACAACAATATCTGTTTTAGCAGGTTTAACAATTTCATTTAATGCGCTGGCTGTTGTTGGTACAACACTTGACTCTGCGAATACAGACATTAACGACCAAAAATCACTTCAAAACGGCGCCAAGATGTTTATGAACTATTGTTCTGGTTGTCACTCAATCGCATTCATGCGTTACAATCGCATCGGTAAAGACCTCAACATCTCTGATGCTGATGTTGAAAAAAACCTAATGTTTAGTGGTGACAAAATTGGTGAAACAATCACGTCTTCAATGTCTAAAGTAGGCGCGGAAAAATGGTTCGGCACCACGCCACCAGACCTATCGTTGGTCTCTCGCTCTAAGGGTGTAGACTGGATTTACACTTACTTGCGCAGTTTTTACAAAGATGAATCTCGCCCGTTTGGTGTTAACAACAAAATCTTAGTTAATGCCTCTATGCCAGATGTTTTGTGGGAGCTTAAGCAAAACAAATCAGCGGAAGATTTTGATCAAGACGTTAGAGATATTACCAACTTCTTAGATTATGTTGGTGAACCTGCTAAGCTAGTGCGCGTTGACCTCGGTTATAAAGTACTGGCTTTCTTATTTGTTTTATTCATCCTTTCTTATTTATTGAAAAAAGAATACTGGAAAGATGTGAAATATGGCAAATGGCGTGCTAAAGACTAATTAATCATTAATTTCTGATACAATTAGTTAACACATTTAACAGCGCCTCTTTTAAAGGGGTGCTGTTTTTTATTTTTTAAGGATAATGACTATGCTAACCAAACCCAATCCAGCCTCAACCACACTTTACGCCTCTGCCGAGGAAATGGAATCACATGCAGTGCGTTTCATCATGGCAGAAAAAAACATTGAAAGAGAGGTGCTGAATTTAAAAATTGATCAAATGCCTGAAGAAATTTTGGAGCTCAATCCTTGTCAAACTTTGCCGACTTTATTTGATCGTGGTATGGTGTTGTATGACTTGTCTGTCATTACTGAATACTTAGATGAGCGCTTTCCGTTTCCGCCTTTGTTGCCCGTTGACCCTATCGAAAAAGCAGAAAAGCGCCTGTTAATCTTTAGATTTACCCGCTCTACTGGCTGTTGGTATGAACTGGTTAACACCATCCAAACCGGCAGTAAAAAAGAAGCCAACGAAGCGCGTAAGATTCTGTCAAGCAGTTTGATCGAACTTATTCCTTTGTTTGCTTACCAGCCTTATTTTAAGAGTGATAACATGACCATTGTTGACGCTTGTTTGGCGCCACTATTATGGCGACTTAAAAAACTCGATATTGACTTAGGTGCCAAAGCGAAACCAATCCACGACTACGCTAAACGACTGTTTAGCAAAGCCAGCTTTAAAGAAAGCCTGACTGACTGCGAGAAAGAATACAACGCCTAAACCCTATGGCAACAGTCTCGGTAGCGCCTTATTTGATTCGAGCCTATCATCAATGGATGGAGGATTCTGGGCTAACGCCACACATCCTGGTTGACTGTTCAAAGACGGGGGTTGCTGTTCCTAACCCTTATATTCAGCAAGGAAAGATTGTGCTTAACATTGCCAGTGAAGCAACCAGTGCCTTGGTAATCAGCAACGAAACTGTCTCATTTAAAGCGCGCTTTGATGGAAAAACTCAAACGATTACTGTGCCTACTAGTGCCATATTAACCATCTATGCAGGTGAAAATGGCGAAGGCATGTTCTTTGAAGTAGAAACCCAAAGCGCAGATCAAAACAACGAGCAAAAACCCAACCTAACTTTGCTCGACTAGCGCAAGTGCTATTTTAGCAAATTCGTCTTGATTGTCTTTATGAAAGACCACCACCTTAGTGCTTGTATAAGCTTGAATTGCTTGTGCGTTATCTAGGTTGTTCACGCTCATTTGATTTAAAACCAGCATTATTACATTAAGATTGTGCGCCTTGGCTGCGCGTAAGCTTAACAGTGCCTGATTAATTGCACCTAATTCATCTTTAACCACAATCACCACAGGCAACCCAAGCGCACCTGCCAAATCGACATTAAGTAGGTGCGCTGCAATTGGGGAATACAGCCCGCCCGCGCCCTCGACAACAACCGAATCGGCTGTATTGGCTGGACGCGATGCAACAACCAAATCGTCTAGTGTGACTTCAACACCCTGGTCTGTACTTGCTTTTTCACCACTCACACAGGCCTCGAACCGATAAGTACAAACAACCTCAATGGGCTCAGGATTGGTACAAGCATTATTCAACAAAACCGCATCTTTTGGCATTAAGCCTTGCGGGGTTTTTATACAATCACTTTCGATGGGCTTTCTCGCCACAATACGATAGTTAGAATTCAATGCCAGAATAAGGTGGCTGGCAATAAATGTTTTACCAACATCGGTCCCACTACCGCTAATAAACAATCCTTTCATGGTTAATAATTTTAACAGCAAAAATGTATAATACTACCCATGCATAACAACTTGAAAACCAAATTCTGTGGAATGTCACTAGACTCGCCGATTGTTTTACTCTCGGGCTGTGTTGGGTTTGGTGAAGAATATACGCGCATTCAGGGGTTTTCTAACGCTGATGTTGGTGCCATTTGCCTCAAAGGAACCACCTTAGAGCCCCGTCTTGGCAATATTCCACACAGAGTTACAGAAGCCCCTAGTGGCATGATTAACGCCATTGGTTTGCAAAATCCTGGCACTGATGTGGTTATCAATGACATTATGCCAAATCTAGACAAAACTGAAACTCGGTTTATTATTAATATTTCTGGCTCTTCGGTTGAAGAATACGGGGAAATCGCCAAACGTTTTAATGACACTGATATTGACGCTATTGAGATCAACATCTCTTGTCCTAACGTTAAAGAGGGTGGTGTTGCTTTTGGCAATGATCCTGACATGTCTTACCGTGTGGTTGAAATCTGCCGTAAAAACACCACCAAGGCGCTAATTACCAAACTCTCACCCAATCAAACTGACATTGCCCATAGTGCTCAACGCTGTATTGATGCAGGCACCGATGGTCTGGCCGTTATCAATACGCTAATGGGTATGGCCATTGATACCCAGTCTCGCACACCCATTATTGGCAACAACCAAGGCGGCTTGTCAGGCCCGGCTATTAAACCGATTGCACTGTTAAAAGTACACCAAGTCTATCAGGTGAGTAAACACCATAATGTACCCATTATTGGTCAAGGGGGCATCACCACGGTTAATGATGCGCTAGAATTTATCATTGCTGGTAGTGCAACGGTTGGTATTGGCACTGCATTGTTTTACGACCCGCTGGTGTGCAATAAAATTAATGATGGCATTAGTCAATACCTAATTGACAACAAACTAAACAGCATTGACGATCTGGTTGGCACCTTAACGCTTAATTCAGCAATATCACAGTGTGACATCGATACAGATAAATAAATAAAACCCTTATGAATTCAGAATACAATGCTCAAGCCATTGAGCAGCAAGCACAACAATATTGGCTAGACAATCAATCTTTTGAAGTTGTTGAAGACAATGACAAAGAAAAATTTTATTGCCTATCGATGTTTCCCTACCCTTCGGGACGCCTACATATGGGCCATGTGCGCAACTACAGTATTGGCGATGTTATTTCTCGTTATCAAAAAATGCAGGGAAAAAACGTCATGCAACCGATTGGCTGGGATGCGTTTGGCCTACCGGCAGAAAACGCCGCCTTAAAAAACAAAGTCGCCCCCGCTAAATGGACCTATGAAAACATCAACTACATGAAAAACCAGTTGATTGAGTTAGGCTTTGGTTACGATTGGTCGCGTGAAATTGCCACCTGTCATCCAAAATACTATCGCTGGGAGCAGTGGCTTTTTGTTAAATTATTTAAAAAAGGCTTGGTTTATAAGAAAAATGCCATTGTTAATTGGGACCCGGTTGACCAAACCGTATTGGCCAACGAGCAAGTCATTGACGGGCGTGGTTGGCGCTCAGACGCACTGATTGAGAAAAAAGAAATATCGCAATGGTTTATGCGTATTACGGATTATGCAGACGAGCTACTCAGCTCGCTAGATGAGCTTGATGGTTGGCCAGAAGCGGTAAAAACCATGCAAAAAAACTGGATTGGAAAATCCGTTGGCCTGGAAATTGACTTCACTCGAGACGATAATGACGCACTCAGAGTCTACACCACACGCCCAGACACACTCATGGGTGTTACTTATTTAGCCGTTGCTGCCGAACACTCTTTAGCGCTCGAAGCAGGAAAAAATAATACCAATGTGCAGGCCTTTATTGAAGAATGTAAAACCATGGAAACCACAGAGGCCGCCATGGAGACCATGGAAAAGAAAGGTGTTGATTCTGGCTTAAAGTGCACCCACCCAATCACCGGCGAAGCCATACCAATCTGGATCGCCAACTTTGTACTCATGGGCTATGGTACGGGTGCAGTCATGAGTGTGCCTGCACATGATGAACGTGACTACGATTTTGCTAAGAAATATGGCATTGAAATCAAACAGGTTATTAATGAAAAAGAGAGTGTCGATAAAAGTGCAACTACCACCAAAGGTATTCTGTTTAACTCAGGTGAGTTTGATGGAATGGATTTCAATAAAGCGTTTGAAGCGATTGCAGGCACATTAACCAACAATAACTTGGGCGAGAAAAAGACTAACTTCCGTTTGCGTGACTGGGGTGTTTCACGTCAACGTTACTGGGGCTGCCCAATTCCAATTGTCAATTGTCCAAACTGTGGCTCGGTTGCCGTACCAGAAGCTGACTTACCTATTAAGCTACCTGAGGATGTTGAGTTTGACGAGGCTGGCGGATCACCCATTAAAAAAATGCCAGAATTTTACGAAACTAGCTGCCCAAGCTGTGGCGGCAAGGCTGAACGTGAAACTGATACGTTTGATACTTTTTTTGAATCTTCTTGGTACTTTGCCCGTTACGCCAGCAAAGACAACGAAACAGCCATGCTTGATGATCGCGCTGATTATTGGCTAGCGAACGGCGGTGTTGATCAATATATTGGTGGTATCGAACACGCAATTCTACACTTACTGTATGCACGATTCTTTAACAAACTATTGCGCGATGAAGGTTTAATAAAATATAACGAGCCTTTTAAAAACTTACTCACACAAGGCATGGTGCTTAAAGATGGCGCCAAAATGAGCAAGTCAAAAGGTAATACAGTTGACCCTCAGGAGATGATTGCCAAATATGGTGCCGATACAGTTCGTCTGTTTATTTTGTTTGCCGCACCACCAACACAAGATCTGGAATGGAGCGATTCAGGCCTAGAAGGCTCTTATCGCTTTGTTAATAAAATATATCGCTTAGTCTCAAATTTTATTTCAGAGGCTCAATCGCATGCTATTGCTAACTTAAACATTGACACACTTAACAAAGCGCAAAAAGACATACGCCAAAAAACCCATCAAACCTTAAGTAAGATCACAGACGATATGTCACGCAGGCATTCCTTTAACACGGCAATTGCCGCCCTAATGGAGCTTAGCAATGCCTTAGCTAAATTTACAGCTACTGACGAGCAATCGATGGCTGTACGTAAGGAGTCTATTGACATAATCCTTAAATCACTCAGCCCAATCACACCGCATATTTGCCATTACTTATGGCGTGCGCTAGGCAACGAGACGGCCATTATTAACGAAACCTGGCCAAGTGTTGATGAAACAGCACTAGTACAAGATGAGGTGCAAATTATTGTCCAGGTAAACGGTAAATTGCGTGCAAAGCTTATGCTAAGTATAGACATGGACAAAGCCCAAGTCGAGTCTCAGGCGTTGACCGATGAAAACGTTGTTAAGTTTACTGAAGGAAAATCGGTAGTTAAAGTAATTGTGGTGCCAAACAAACTGGTCAATATCGTCGTCAAATAGGCCGCTCTATTTGCTTTGGCGGACAAGGATGGTCTGCATATGAGCAAAAAACACAACAATCACCGGGTTTAGGTTTTAAAGTTTTGTCACATGCCATGCAACGATAAAAATACAAACAATGATCGCTTGGCATCGTCTCTTGGTGCTTATGTCCGCAATAGGGACAACTAATGGTTGCACGTATTGTTACTTTCATAACAATAGTATACAACGATTAATTCATTCAAACCAATACGGTTAACGTCAAACCAATAACTGCGCAAGCAGCAATCACACTCATAATACCGATTTTAAATCGAAACAAAGCAACGAAAGCTGCAACACCAATCAAAGTGGCCACCCAATCTAAATCAGCTCCATTTGGCCACAAAACATTTTGAGCAAAAAATACCGCTAGATTGATAATCACACCCACCACCGCAGCAGTCACTGCCGAAAGTGGTGCGCTAAACTTAAGGTCTCCTCTGGTTGCCTCCACCCCTGGCCCACCTAAAAAGATAAACAAAAATGACGGCAAGAAAGTAAATAACGTGGCAACTGACGCACCGGCAAAACCGGCTAATAACAAAGCATCGGGACCAAAAATTTCCTTAGTCCATGCACCGACAAAACCCACAAAGGCCACCACCATGATTAGCGGTCCTGGCGTGGTTTCACCCAGCGCCAAACCATCCATCATCTGCGTACTCGTTAACCAGGCATATTGATCAACACCACCTTGATAAATATAAGGCAGTACTGCATAAGCACCACCAAAAGTGACCATGGCCGCCTTAGTAAAAAACTCGCCCATATCGTGTAACACTGGATCACTCAGCAAGCTCATTACCGCTAAGCCAATACCTACACCAACCACTGCAAAACTAATCAGACGAGACCATTTAAATTTAGCGTGATCAGGCACAGGCGTGTTGTCATCAATTAATGCAGGACCATAACCCGTTTCACCATCGCCATGATGCGCACCCATTTTAAAGGTGTCTGGTGAAAATTTTGCCCCTAAAAAGCCAACCAGTGCTGCACTCAAAACAATATAAGGAAAGGGGATTTTAAGTGCAAAAATCGCAATAAATGCCATCACCGCTATTGCCCGCAATATATTATTCGACAAAGCTTTAGAGCCAATACGATAAGCGGCAAACAAAACAATGGCAGTCACTGCTGGTTTGATGCCATACAAAATGCCTGATACCGCACTCACATCACCATAGGTTAAGTAAACCCAGGTCAACGCGCTCAAAATAAACAGAGAAGGTAGGACAAACAATACACCGGCAACAATGCCACCTCTAACACCAAACATTAGCCAACCAATATAAGTCGCTAATTGTTGTGCTTCAGGGCCTGGCAACACCATGGTGTAATTCAATGCATGCAAAAAACGATGCTCAGAAATCCAACGACGCTTTTCTACTAACTCTTGGTGCATCATCGATATTTGCCCAGCAGGACCACCAAAACTAATAAAACCCAGCTTTAGCCAGTAAACAAAAAATTCTAAAAAACTAGGGGCTTTAGGTGTTTTTGGTTGTTCTTGCATGGTTTTTCCTCAATAAAAAACCTTGTTAACCCCTGCAAAAATCTTGCAGAAATTAACAAGGCTTAAAAAATATGATTTACTTATTGACCATTAACTCGTCAATAATTGGCGTCAACATAATATCCATCACATCCACCATAAAGCTACCCTTGTAAACTAACGTAGTGTCATTTTGTAAAAATGCCATTGCTTGTGCAGGCAGCTTGTCTGCAACCGCTTGAAGATCAACGCCAGCAATACGCACACTGGTAACCACTAAAGAATCCTCCGGCGCAGGTACTGCTTGACCGCTAAACGGGTTAGAAGTATCCACCAAAGGAATACGATGGAAATTAATGTGTGTGTTCTCAAATTGTGGCGTGATAAATTCAACATAATCTTGCATACGATCTAAGATAATTTCAGTCACTTGCTCTGGCGTATAAGGACGCTCAGAAGTGTCTCTGTGGATTTTTTGAATCCATTCAATATTAACCGCTGGCACCACGCCGACTAACAAATCAACTTGACCTGCAACATCAGCGTTATCAGTTTTTACACCGCCATGAAGCCCTTCATAAAACATGATATCGGTGTCAACCTCAATATCTTCCCAAGGGGTGAATTGGCCAGGATTAAGGTCAGTACCTAAGCGTGCATTGTGCTCAACTGCCTCTTCGTCCGAGTGAATGTAATAACGCTTTTGACCTGTGCCATCTTCACCATACTGCTTAAACAACGCCTCTAATTTATCAAAATGGTTGGCGTTTTCTGCAAAATGCGTTAGCACTTTACCCGCTTTGCGGGATTTTTCAACTTCAACCTTCATGTCGGCACGTTCATACTTGTGAAAGCTATCGCCCTCTACAACACAAACGTTAAGATTTTTCTGGTCGAAAATTTTCTCAAATGCTTTTTTTACGAAAGTTGTGCCTGCACCTGATGAGCCGGTAACTGAAACGACAGGGTGTTTTGTTGACATAATGTAACTCCTTGTTAAATAATAATAGGTTAAAAATCTAGGTTATCGACCGAGAGCGCATTTTTTTCAATAAAGTTTCTTCTTGGCTCTACTTCATCACCCATTAAAGTTGAGAATACTTCGTCTGCAACAATGGCATCTTCAATCTTTACTTTAAGTAAAATCCGGTTTTCTGCATCCATGGTGGTTTCCCAGAGTTGTTCCGGGTTCATCTCACCTAAGCCTTTATAGCGCTGGAAGCTCTGACCTTTTTTAGCATCATCCATCAAAAATTTAACCACCTGGGCAAAGTTTTTTGCTTTAATTTCTTTGCCTTTTTTCTCAACAAAAGACTCTTCACTAAAGACGCTCTCAATGGCTTCTGAGAATTTTTTAATGGTTTTATAATCATCAGAATTAAAAAAAGCTTCGCCTAAAAAATCAGTATCGGTATCAACACCATATACTGATAGGGTGTGCTCAATCTGTTGGGTTTTATCATTAAAAATAATGACGTGCTTTTGTGCTGGTGTTAGATCTTGTGCTAAAAGTTGCTGTATTTGTGCACACCAGGCTTTGGTTTTTTTAGTGTCTTCTAAGTCAATCAGTGGTGCTGATCTAGCAACAGCTTGCATCAATGCCAAATTAAACTTTTTAGATAAACGCTCAACGATTGAGTTAATTTTATAATAATCTTTAACCGCAGTTTCTAGAGCCACACCCGAAATAGCAGGTGCTGAAGCATTTGCATACAAGTGTGCATCATTTACCGCTTCTTGCATTAAGTAGTCGTCTAATTCTTGATCGTCCTTCAAATAACGTTCTTGTTTGCCTTTTTTAATTTTGTATAGTGGTGGTTGTGCAATATATAAATAACCATTTTCTATTAATTCTGGCAAATAACGATAGAAGAAAGTAAGTAACAAGGTGCGAATATGTGCACCATCCACATCAGCATCCGTCATGATCACAATTTTGTGATAACGTAGTTTTTCGATATCGTACTCTTCTTTGCCAATACCACAACCAAGCGCGGTAATCAAAGTACCCACCTCAACAGAAGAGAGCATTTTTTCAAACCTGGCTTTCTCAACATTCAAGATTTTACCTTTAAGCGGCAAAATCGCTTGAGTACGTCGATCACGACCTTGTTTGGCAGAACCACCCGCAGAGTCACCCTCCACTAGGAAGATTTCTGATTCAGCCGGGTCTTTGGTTTGACAATCGCTCAATTTTCCCGGTAGGCCGGCGATATCAAGTGCACCTTTACGACGGGTCATCTCTCTGGCTTTTCGCGCCGCATCGCGAGCACGAGAAGCGTCTAAAATCTTACCAACAATGATTTTTGCTTCATTTGGATTTTCTAATAAATACTCACCGAGTTTTTCATTCAGTGCAGATTCTACTGGTGCACGAACCTCACTAGAAACCAGTTTGTCTTTAGTTTGTGATGAGAATTTAGGATCAGGAACCTTAACCGAAATAATGGCGGTCAATCCTTCACGAGTGTCTTCTCCTGTAATGGCGGCCTTCTCTTTTTTAGCCATGCCTGAATTATCAATATAATTATTAAGTGTTCGAGTTAGCGCACCTCTAAAACCCGCCATGTGTGCGCCGCCATCTCGTTGCGGAATATTATTAGTGAAACAATAAATGCTTTCTTGGTAGGAGTCACTCCACTGTAAGGCAACGTCAATTACAATATCATCACGTTCAGCTGAAATTGAAATAATGTCATTATGAATTGGGTTTTTAGATTTGTTTAAATGTTCAACAAACGCTTTAATGCCGCCTTCGTAATTGAAAATATCTTTACGTTGTGTTGATAACTCTTCAATCTCAATATGAACACCTGAGTTTAAAAAGGATAATTCACGTACACGATTAGCCAATATGTCGTATTTGAATTCAGTAATGGCAAAAACATCAGCACTTGGCTTGAAGTGGATTTTAGTACCGGTTCTATCAGTCTTTCCAGTTGCCTTCATCGGCTCAACAGGTACGCCCATCTTATAACTTTGTTCATGGATTTCACCATGACGATATACCGTTAGATGTACGGTTTCAGACAATGCGTTTACCACAGATACACCCACACCATGCAAACCACCTGATACCTTGTATGAGTTATCATCAAACTTACCACCTGCATGAAGAATGGTCATAATCACTTCAGCAGCAGAAATACCTTCTTCTGGGTGAATGTCAACAGGAATGCCTCGACCATCATCGGTAACCGATATAGAATCATCTTCATGGATAGTGATTTTGATTTTAGAACAATGACCCGCTAATGCTTCGTCAATTGCGTTATCAACCACCTCAAATACCATGTGGTGTAAACCTGTACCATCATCGGTGTCACCAATGTACATTCCAGGGCGTTTTCTAACCGCATCTAAGCCTTTTAAAACTTTAATATTAGAGGCTTGATATTCTTGGGTTTGGTCTTCAGACATAGGCGCTTGAAAAAATAAATTTATTATACCACGACCCTCACAATTATCGGCTTTTCATCTGTGTTTTTTTTAATTTTTAATTCACTTGGATTCTATTGTTTTTAAAGGGATACAAAAGAATTGTTAGGATTTATTAAACCCTCTAATCTTTGACTTTAATCACACCATTATCAATCTGAAAAATACGGGGATTAATACTTTTGATAACGTCCAAATTATGACCAATATCCGTCATAAATGTTTGTACTTTTAGCGCTTTAAGATATTGCAAAATAACATTGATTTTTTTATTGTCTAACTCTGAAGAAAGATCATCAATCAACACCACAGGTTTTGTCTTTAAATTAACCAACAATAAAACCTGTGTTAACCAAAAAATAATAGACAGAGTTTTCTGTTCACCTCTTGATAAAAAACACTCGTTTTTGTTATTTAATGAAAAACGAATACTGGCTTTGTGTGATCCGTAATTAAGGTGTTTAACTTTTAACAAATGATGGGTGTTATTGCTTAAGTAGTTATAAATGCTTTGTTGGTTGGTTTCATCAACTTCTTTTGGCCAGCCAGAAGAAAATTGATAATCAAACTGATCCAACGGATTTATCAAAGTTGATAGTAATTCTAACGAATCAGAAAATACGGTTTGCTTTAATTGTTGTAAATACTTAATTCGGTTTTGGTTAATTTTTGCTGCCGCTTCTGCCAATGCTAAAAACCAAAAATCTAACTCATCTATTTTATTTCTAACCAACAGGGTGTTAATATTTTTTAAGACTTTATTGTAGGTTTTAAAAGCCTTAACAGAGCTTGGTTTCACGTGAAACACTCCCCAATCTAAATAAGAGCGTTTATTTTTTGGTGTACCGTTAACAACAAAACCTTTGTCTGGAGTGATGATCTGAATGGGTAATATTTGACTTAATTGACTGGTGTTACTAATACGTTGTTGATTAATAGTAATGGTGTTTTTGTTTTTTGTTTTTTCAAGTTTTATTCGATTGTTGTCAATTTGAGCGTTTAGTTGGAATGATTGGTGATCGAAGTGGATTACCTCTTTAATGGTTTTTGTTTTAAAAGAACGGTTGTGGCCCAAATAATAAATAGCCTCTATTAAGTTGGTTTTCCCTTGGGCGTTATTAGCAACAAATAAATTAATTTCTTCAGAGGGGGTAATGTATTGAGACTCTAAATTACGAAAGTGATTAATAGAGAGTTTACTGATAACAGCCATACAAAGACCTAAACATCAATAAGACTAGATTCGCATTGGCATAACAACATATTGGTATGTTTCATCACCAATACTACTTAACAAACAAGATTGATTCTCTCCACCAGGCACCACCATGTTAATTTCATCGGTGGTGAGTTTTTCTAAAATAGAAATTAAATAGTGAATATTAAAAGCGATTTCTATTTCTTTATCGAAATTCTTTATCGAAATTTTAGTTTTTGCTTGACCTCTTTCCGAGTGTGAAAAAATATTAAGTTGCGAATCTTTAAAGGCTAACTTAACGCCTTTAGTACGCTCTTCAACAAAGATAGAGGCCTGCTGTAAACTGTTTAAAAAGTCTTGTCGATCAATCACAATGGTATTTTCATGATCGGTTGGAATAACCTGAGCGTAATTTGGAAAATTACCATCAATTAATCGACTGATAATCGTTGTATTGTCACTAACTAAATAAAAATAGTTTTCTGAAAGGTGGATATCAACTTCATCGTGTTCATTTTTGTTGAGTAATTTGGTTAATTCTAAAACTGCTTTTCTTGGCAGGATAACTGTTTTCTTTTTATCTAAATTATTACTTTGCTTGATTTCACCAATGGATAAACGATGACCGTCAGTTGCAACTACAGTAATATTATCTTGGTCAACTTCAAAATATAAACCGTTTAAATAAGCTCGAATATCTTGATTACCCATTGAAAAAGAAGTATTTTCAATTAATTCCTTTAGTGCATTACGTTTAACTCTAATAACATCGGAGTTTTCAATTTTTGGTAATGATGGAAAATCTTGATGATTAAAAGTATTAAGTTCAAATGAATTGTTGTTGGTTTTAATATAGATTTTTGATTCTTCAATAATAAATTGAATGATAGTTTCTTCTGGTAATTTTCTAATAATATCAATTAAATCTTTAGCGTAAATTGTAAAACTGATTTCTTCTTGAGTATTGATAGGATGTGAAGCACGTAGCTCAATTTCCATATCAGTAGTGGTTAACGTTAATTGATTATTTTTTAATTGGATTAGTACGTGTGAAAGAATAGGAAGTGTTTGTTTTTTTTCAACAACGCCAATAACTGTTTGTAGTGGTTCGAGTAATTCTCTAACGGTAAGTTGTGTGTTCATCAAAAAATCCTTTTATTAAATAATTATTATTATTATTAGCGGTACTTTTATTTGTTAATAACTAATTTTTTTCTTTAAAAAACAGTTTGTTAAGTTGTGGATACTGATTAACTATTTTATGTAAAAACCAAGGTGTTATGTTTATAAATTTTGTGGATTTGTTAAGTTATTAAAGTTATTGACAATGGGGTGGATAATCGGCTGTGTATAGTGTTTATAAGTTAGCCAGTTTTAGTTTAATTAAATCGTAATCATTCTTTATTGACGCCTCTTCTAGCATCTTTTTTTCTATTTTGTCGATACTGTGTAAAACGGTGGAATGATCCCTATTTCCAAAATGTTTTCCAATTTTTGTTAATGATAAAGTAGTGAGTTCGTGTGAGATAAAAACAGCCATTTGCCTAACTAGAACAGTGTGTTGTTTTCGGCTTTTTGAAATTAGATCCGAAACAGTGATAGCATAATGTTTTGCTGTTTCTTTTTGTATGTCGTTAATGTCGATATTTTTAATTTGAGGTTTGATTAAGTCGCCCAGTGCGCTTTCCACAACCTCTTTAGAGATGAATGAATGGTCGATTTTAGAAAAGTCAACAAAGGCCTTGAGTTTAAGCAATGCACCCTCTAAATCCCTAACGTTGGAGGTGATGTGCCCGGCAATGAACAGGGCAGTGTCTTCCGTTAGATCAATGTTGATTTTTTCGTTGTGTGCTTTCTTTAGTAAGATTGCGGCGCGCATTTCTAATTCTGGCGGTGTTAGGTGTAAATTTAAGCCTTGAGAAAATCGAGTTTTTAGGCGGTCTTCTACTTGGCGTATATTTTTTGGTGGTTGGTCACAAGTAAAAATAATTTGTTTTTTGGTGCTAAACAAAAAGTTGAAAATATGAAAGAACTCTTCCTGAGATTTTTCTTTTTTTGCAATTAAATGAATATCGTCCACCAATAATAAATCGGCAGATTGATAGTAAGCCTTAATGTCTTCAATGGTGTTGTGACGTAAACTAGTGGTAATGTTCTTAACAAAATCCATCAATGGCACGTAAATTACTTTGATGCTTGGATCTTTTTCTTTAGCTAAATGCCCTGCTGCTTGCATTAAGTGGGTTTTTCCTAGACCAGAGCTGCCGTAAATAATAAAAGGGTTGTAGGGTGAGGATTTGATATTTTCGGCAATTTGTCGAGTAGCGCCATAAGCTATTTGGTTGGCATTACCCAACACCAGATTGTCAAAGGTGTATTCTGGAAACAAAGGTGTATTGTGTTGTTTTTGCGTTTTGGTTTTTCCTCCAGATTGAGTTGCAACACCGATATAAATTTTGAGATTTTTGTTGTGTTGAGCGATAACGCTTTTAATTTCCTGTTTTAGGTTTTTATTAACGTAATTTTTAACCGATGTGCTTGGTGCTAATAGTGAGAGATTAGATTCATCTTCGATGGCTTTTAAGGGCTGCACCCAAACGCTAAAAATTGCCAAAGGCAGTGTGTCTTTTAAGGTATTAAGGCATTTTGCCCAGGTTTTTGACATAAAACGTAGCTCTGTATTGTTAGGGCGTTAAACACCAGTGAAGAGCTTGCTATTTGCCCCGGTATTTTCACCCTAAGATTGGGTTTAATTTAAAATTAATAATGATATACTAAAGCTTTGCATTGTGCACAGGAGTTATATAGATGGGAATGATTGAAAAGTATTTTGAAAAACTGTTGTGGAGCTCTCGCCATATGGTTTTAGCGGCAGTTATTGCTTCGTTATTATTGTCCTTACTCTTGTTTGTGATCACTGCGGTTGATGTGGTTGGATTGTTGTCCCATGCTTCTGATTATTTTGTTGCCTCTATTGAAGACAGAAAGGTCTTAAAAATTGAAATGGTGGCCCATACAGTTGGGGCGATTGATGGCTTTTTATTAGCCACTATTTTATTGATTTTTGCCTTAGGCTTGTACGAGCTATTTATTAGCGATATTGACGAAGCCAAGGAAAGCGGTCAATCAGCCAAAGTATTAGTGATCAATTCTTTGGACGACCTTAAGTCAAAATTGGCTAAGGTTATCCTTATGATTTTGGTGGTAACGTTTTTTGAGGTGTCGCTATCAATGAGCTTTACCAGCGCACTTGATTTGGTGTATTTTTCATTGGGTATTTTAATGGTTTCTTTGGCGCTTTATTTTGGCTCGAAGTCTTCGCACTAAAACCTTTGCGGGATTGATTTTTATCGTTAAATAGCGTAACATTGCCCCTTTTTTTATAGCAAATTATTATTATGCGTCAGACAATCGTTGCAGGCAACTGGAAAATGAACGCTTCAAAAGAAGCGGTAAACACCTTAGTCATGGGTATTCTTTCAGGCATGGCCGATGTTAAGTCAAAAGTTATTATCTGTGCACCCTCTCCTTATTTATCTCAAGCTGAAGCTTTAACCACACATTCGCAGCTACACGTTGGCGCGCAAGACCTTAATGTCAATGCTTCAGGCGCCTTCACCGGTGAAGTGAGTGCAGACATGATTAAAGACTTTGGTGTAGAGTATGTGATTGTTGGTCATTCTGAGCGTAGAAGCCTATACGGTGAGACGAATGAAATTGTTGCTCAAAAAGTTCAGGTTGCGCTTGATAACGACCTAACCCCTTTGTTCTGTATTGGTGAAACACTAGCAGAAAGAGAGTCTGGCAACATGGAAAGCGTTGTATCTCGTCAAATTCAAGTCGTTATTGATTTGGTTGGTATTGATGCGTTTAAAAATATTATTGTGGCCTATGAACCCGTTTGGGCGATTGGTACGGGCGTTACTGCAACACCACAACAAGCACAAGATGCACATGCTTTTATTCGTTCAATGTTGGCAGAAAATAATACAGACGTTGCACAGGCAACCCCTATTTTATATGGTGGCAGCATGAACCCTGTTAACGCTGAAGAGCTAATTGGCTGTGAAGATATTGATGGCGGCTTGATCGGTGGTGCATCATTAAAATCTGATGATTTCTTACACATTTGTAAAGCGGGTTAATTATTATGTCATTTCAAGTTATTCTTATTATTCATGTACTATTAGCATTAGGCCTAGTTGCATTAATCTTAATGCAACACGGCAAGGGTGCTGATGCAGGTGCTGCTTTTGGTGCGGGGTCTTCTGGCTCTGTATTTGGCTCTCGAGGCGCAAACTCTTTTATATACAAGTTAACAGCCGGCGTTGCTACTGGTTTTTTCTTAACCAGCTTAACTTTGGCTTATCTGGCAAGCAATGAGGTCAACACGGTAGAAGAGCCTCAAAGTATCATGGATCAAGTGGTCATAGAGCCGACACCAGTGGTGACATCTGACGTACCTATGATTGACGCTAAAATTAACGACATTCCTAGCAGCGAGTAAGTTCTAAAACCTTATTGCCGATGTGGCGGAATTGGTAGACGCGCTACCTTGAGGGGGTAGTGAGCTACGCTCGTGCCAGTTCGACTCTGGCCATCGGCACCACATTCACTCACCCTCCCGTATTTTTGATTGTGTTACAATCATTACTTTTAATAGGCATAGTAAAAGGATGGACTATTTGATACTAGTTACACCTTCGCAAACAGTGACTTTAAGTAGAGAGTAAAATATAATGCAGAAAATGAAAGAATTAAGCGCCAATCCAATACTTTACTTTTTTAAAGGAAGCTAAGCGACAAAATGAAGCGTCAATCGACGCTGTTGCAATGGCTTTATATCGTTTTTAGGACTATAACAAGCACACGTTGGGTACCCAGCTGGCAGTGGTATTGAATAGTTATGGTTATTTAGCTGAAAACCAGTCAATCTTTTTTTCATTCTCACATAATTGTTCTTTAAACCAGGTTAAAGCTTTCCCGCGATGTGCATTACGCCAGACATAATAAAGTGAATGTAAAGGATTGAGTTCATCCTCAGTAGCTTTTACGACAAGGTTTCCTTGCTCCAAATCCTTTTGAACCACGTGTCGTGGTAGGTATCCAACTCCTAGACCTTTTTTTTGCGATTCCAACTTTATTTTTAAATTAGATACAGTAAGACTAGGTTGACCAGGTAGTAATCCAATAGTTCTTGGTGAAAGATGGCGGGAGCTATCTGCCGCCACAATTACGCGATACTTTCGAATGAGTGCGCTCGTTAAAGGTTCGGTAGCCTTTGCTAGAGGATGGTTAGGGGCCACTACAAATATAAGTTCTATTTCACCCATTGGGTGAAGAGAGAATCCCGCTGTATTTGATGGGCCATCACCCGATGCACCAATTACCAAATCAGCACGTCCTGAAGCTATGGCATCCCACGACCCACCAAGAACTTCTGTGGTCAAATGTAATTGAGTATCAGGTGAAAATTTATAAAATGCTTCACAAAGATCTAGGACCTTTTTATAAGGTATTAGGTCATCCACAGCAATTCTTAATTCCGCCTCCCACCCTGTTGCAATCCGTTGCACCTTTCGTTCGATATTATCAGCCATTGATAACAATTCCCGTCCTTCATTGAGCAATGCCATGCCAGCAGGGGTTAGACGTGCCCGGTGACCGAGACGATCAAAAAGTACTATACCTAAGCTATCCTCAAGCTTCTGGATAGCGTAAGTGACTGATGAAGGGACGCGATAAAGCTCTTTAGCGGCCGCTGCAAAACTTGATTTACGCGCGATGGCATCAAGTACAACAAGCGCATCTAAATTAAGTTTTTGTTTCATGTTCGATTTTTTTGAATATAAGTCACTAATAATTTCACTATACATCTTGTATGCATACGTTTATTATATATATAATCATTCAAAAATATTAACCATATGGTTGCATATTGTGTCCCAAGTAGTCACAAATGCTTTTTTTTCTTATCATTATTTAATCAAGAGGTAACAAATATGACTAAAAAACTACTTTTTTTACTGATGGCTATTCTGAGTCTTAGCAGTTTTAATTTACATGCAGCTGAACATTATGTTGTGGATACCAAGGGGATGCATGCTTTTGTGACGTTTAAAATTAAACATCTTGGCTATAGTTGGTTAGAGGGCCGTTTCAATCAATTTTCAGGTGACTTTGATTATGACGAGTCTAATTCTATTAACAATCGTGTGCAGATTAATATTGATACTGCCAGTATTGATAGTAACCATGCTGAGCGTGATAAACATTTGCGTAGTGAGCGATTTTTTGATACGAAAAAATTCCCTACAGCTACCTTTGTCAGTACCAACTGGGAAGACAAGGGTAATGGCAAAGCAATTCTAAAGGGTAAGTTTACATTGCGTGGCATCACCAAGGATATCATTATTAATGTCAATAAAATCGGTGCTGGAAGTGATCCTTGGGGTGGTTTCCGTCGAGGTTTCGAGGGTGAAACAACACTACACCTTTCTGATTATAAAATGAAGGAATCTGCCATACTTGGTGCTGTGGCTGAAGACGTTCAGATTTGGTTATCTATTGAAGGCATACGCCAGTGAAAAAACTGACTGATAGCCTAAATGGCTATGGTTCTATATCAATTTTTTTGCACTGGATCATGGCTGTACTTGTCATTGGCTTATTTATATTAGGCGAGTATATGATGGGCCTAAATTACTACGATTCTGAGTATTTATCAGCCTATAAGTTACATCGGGATTTTGGTATGATTGTAGCGGTGTTATTGGTCCTAAGGATGAGCTGGAGGCTAAGCGGCTTGACTCCTAATATTGAAGGCAAGCAATGGCAACAGCGCATTGCTATCATTATGCATCGATCATTTTATGCCTTGATGGTGATTATGGTTGTTAGTGGTTACCTTGTTACTAGCGCTAAGGGTCAAGATATTTCAGTCTTTGGATGGGTTACTGTTCCCGCTACTATTTACGGCTTTGAAAATCAAGAGGATGTGGCTGGTGAAATTCATGAAGTATCAACCCATATTTTTGTACTTTTGGTGGTTGTGCATACAGTCGCTGCACTAAAGCACCATTTTATCAATCGTGATTCAACTCTGCAACGTATGTTGCGGACAAGATAGAAAGCAACCTACTTTAACCCAAACAAGATGTGAAATTATCACTAAAAAACTATTTCTCACTACCGTCATTTTTTGGCCATGTTAGACTAAACTT
>JAPYQD010000092.1 GCA_029937335.1 Gammaproteobacteria bacterium | reverse complement strand
AACATTGCAGCTGAAATAAATCCATGTGAAATCATCTGTACCATAGCACCTTCAAGCCCTAATAGCGCACCCTCAACACTACCGCCATTGATTGATATAATATTTCCATCTGCGCCCATTTTTAAAATAAAGAACAAGGCAAACACACCCAAGGTAACAAAACCCATGTGTGAAATCGAAGAATAAGCGATTAGCTTTTTCATGTCTCTTTGTACTAAGGCAACAAATCCAATATAAACAATGGCAATGAGAGACAGGGCAATCACTACATCTGCAAACTGTAATGACGCATCTGGTGTAATCGGTAATGAAAAACGAAAGAAGCCATAACCACCCATTTTTAACATGATGGCTGCTAGAATCACCGAACCGCCAGTAGGTGCTTGTACGTGTGCGTCTGGCAACCAAGTATGCACTGGGAACATTGGAACTTTTACAGCGAAAGCTACAAAGAATGCCCAGAATATCCACGCCTGCTCTGCTGCTGTCAAGCTTAAATTATGCATATCTAGAATTGAAAACGAACCACCTTTGGTATACATATAAATTAACGACACCAATAACATTACTGAACCTAAGAATGTATATAGGAAGAACTTAATAGCGGCATACACACGATTATCTCCACCCCATATACCAATGATTAAAAGCATTGGAATCAGTGATGCTTCCCAAAAGGCATAAAATAAAATTGCATCTAGCGATGAAAACACACCAATAATCAATCCTTCCATCATTAAGAATGCCGCCATATAATGTGCGGTTCTACGAGTAATAACTTCCCAGCCAGCAATAATGACTAGAATGGTTGAGAACGTTGTTAAGATAATGAGTGGCATCGAGATACCATCAACACCAATATGGTAGTTGATATCAAAATAAGAAATCCATGATGCTTTCTCTTCAAATTGCATCAGATGTGTTGTACTATCAAAATCTGTATAAAGACTTAACGACATCACAAATATAACAACAGAGATTGCTACACTTAACCACTTTGCTGTCTCAGCACGATCATTACCAATCAGGATAACCAATGCGCCACCTAATATTGGTAGCCAAATTAATAAACTCAATAATTCCATAGTTATAACTCGATAGATAGTAATGGGTTATCGCCTGCAAACAGTACCCAAGTTAAAATAATTAATAAACTGAAAATCATGAAGAATGCATAATGATAAACATAACCAGTTTGAATCGGTCGAACTACAGAACCAATGAAGCCAACCAGTCTTGCACTGCCGTTCACTACCATTTTGTCAATCAACCCCATGTCTGAAACTTTCCATAACAAATTACCCAATTTCTTGATGCCATTAACAAAGACGATTTCATTGAAACGATCAAATCCGTATAAAGATTCCAAGGCGTAGTTAGTTCGGTGGAAGGTTTTCTGTATCCAGTCAGCCCACTGTGTGCGATAGAGTGACAATATCCAAGCTGCCGTAATACCGCCGACCATCATCCAGAATGGCAGAGTTTGTACTGCATGTGGAATCATTGCGGCCGCACTATCGAATATTTTTGACAGTTCAGTCATTGATACGTGTTTAGCCGCATCAATGGTAATGGCGTTATCTAACCAACCGTTAAACAACATTGGGTCGATAGTGAAATAACCAATCACCGCTGAAGGAATTGCTAACGCGATTAACGGGAAAGTAATTGATGGTGCCGACTCATGCAGATGTTCTTCAGTGTGGTGATCAACGCGTGATTTTCCATGGAAGACCAAAAAGAACATTCTGAATGAATAGAAAGCGGTAATGAAGACACCGGCAACAACAGCGTAGTAAACCCATTCTGCATATGGCAATGATGAGAAGTGTACGGCTTCAATAATCATGTCTTTTGAGTAAAAGCCAGCAAAACCTGGGAAGCCAATCAAGGCCAGTGTGCCGATTAAACCCGTCCAATAAGTGATTGGCATTTTCTTACGTAAGCCACCCATTTTTCGAATGTCTTGCTCGTGATGCATGGCCACAATGACCGAGCCTGCGCCTAAGAATAACAATGCTTTAAAGAAGGCGTGTGTCATCAGGTGGAAAATCGCCACTGAGTAAGCACTCACGCCTAGGGCAACGGTCATATAACCTAGCTGTGATAACGTGGAGTAGGCCACCACTTTTTTAATATCGTTTTGTACAATACCGAGCAAGCCCATAAATAAAGCAGTAATTGCACCTATCACCATGACCACAGTTAGTGCTACATCGCTAAGCTCAAACATTGGCGACATGCGTGACACCATAAAGATACCGGCTGTTACCATGGTTGCTGCGTGGATGAGTGCTGAAATTGGTGTTGGACCTTCCATTGAACCTGGTAGCCATACATGTAATGGCACTTGTGCTGATTTACCCATTGCACCAACGAATAATAACAAACAAACCACTGTAATCAGGTCAAGACCCCACAACTCAACACCGGCTGTTGCACTCAAGCTAGAGAATACTTCCATATAATCAAGCGATCCACTAAAACTTAAAACCAATCCAATGCCTAATAAGAAACCAAAGTCACCAACTCGGTTAACTATGAAAGCTTTTAAGTTGGCTTCAACTGCTGATTCTTTATGATGCCAAAAACCAATCAATAAGTATGAAACAAGGCCCACTGCTTCCCAACCAAAGAACAACTGCATGAAGTTGTTACTCATGACCAGCATGAACATTGAGAAAGTGAACAACGAGATATAACTAAAGAACTTGGTGTAGCCGTCATCGTCATGCATATAGCCAACAGTGTAAATATGCACCATCAATGAAACGAATGAAACCACCACTAACATCACCGAAGTTAGATTATCTACTAGGAAGCCAACACTGACATTCAAACTGCCAATTTGCATCCAGGTATACAGGTTTTGATTAAAGACCGCGCCTTGCTCTAAAACATGGTGATTAAAGACAACCAATGCCAATACGGTTGAAACCAACACACCTAAAATTGTAATCGTATGCGTGGCTGTACGACCCAACATAGAGCCGAAAAATCCAGCGATAATGGCGCCTACAAGAGGGGCAAGTGCAATTGTTAAATAAATATTTTCCATGATCAGTTTTTTATCTATCCCTTCAGACTGTTGGTTACATCAACGTTAATAGTGCCTTTATTTCTAAATAGTAGCGTTAGAATAGCTAGTCCAATCGCAACCTCTGCCGCTGCCACCGTTAAAATAAAGAAGACAAAAATTTGCCCCGCTTCATTGCCTAAAAAATGTGAGAAAGCAATAAAGTTAGTATTAACCGCTACCAAAATTAATTCAACACACATCAACAAGGTGATGATATTAGTACGATTAACAAAAATACCAACTAGGCCAATGCAAAAAATAATCGCACTTAGAATTAAATAATCACTCAAACTAACCATTACTTAGCCTCCTTTTTAGGCGATGTAATTGAAACAAGACGCACTCTATCTTTGGCTTGAACATTCACTTGCTCTGAAATTGATTGCTTCTTACGACTGACTTCATTACGGTGTACTAAAGTAATCGCTGCAATAATTGCAATTA
>JAPYQD010000002.1 GCA_029937335.1 Gammaproteobacteria bacterium | reverse complement strand
GTTTTCCTTTACCTTCTTTTTCCATTTGTTCGGCCAAATCACGTGCACCTTCCATGCCTTCATCTTCAGTGACCAAGATTAGCTCTGCACCATAGGCTGTCATAGCATCACGTCTTTCTTGTGAAAGATTATCAGGCATGATTAAAATCATTTGATAGCCTTTAATCGCTGCCACCATTGCCAATGCAATACCGGTGTTGCCACTGGTGGCCTCAACTAGAGTATCTCCAGGACTGATTTCACCGCGTAATTCAGCTTGGGTAATCATGTTAAAAGCGGCACGATCTTTGACTGAGCCAGCAGGGTTGTTGCCCTCAAGTTTAAGCAGGATAATGTTCGAAGGATTAGGGTTTAACCGCTGTAGTCGTACCAGTGGCGTGTTGCCAATCGTTTGATCAATGGTTGGATAATTATTTTTATTCATAGTTTTTCATTTTTATTCAAACCTGAATAAAAATATTATCCAGATTACATGTTGTCTAGTATGGCGTCTCGCACCTCATCCATGACTGGATTGATATTAATCATTGCATCTTTGCATTGTGCGATAGCAGTATCAGGGTCTTTCAATCCGTGACCGGTTAGTGTACAAACAATTTTAGATCCTTCAGGAATCTTGCCGCTTTTAATGTCACGCATTGCACCAGCAAGTGATGTTGCTGATGCCGGCTCGCAGAAAATACCTTCTTTTTCAGTGAGTAATTTTTGTGCCGCTAGAATTTCTTTATCGGTCAATGCGTCAAACCAGCCGTTTGATTCTTTTTCAACGGTGTGTGCTAAATCCCAACTTTGTGGATGACCAATACGAATCGCCGTGGCAATTGTTTCTGGCTCATCTATCATCTCACCCTTAATAAATGGCGCTGCACCTGCCGCTTGGTAGCCTACCATTTTTGGTTTGTTGGTCGCTTTTCCATCGTCAAAATATTCTTTGTAGCCCATCCAATGCGCTGAAATGTTGCCTGCATTACCAACCGGCAAGCAATGATAATCTGGTGCGTCACCAAGCTCTTCAATAATTTCAAAAGCGGCAGTTTTTTGCCCTTGTAAGCGATAAGGGTTGATTGAGTTGACAATTGATACAGGCGCGTGATCAGCCACTTCTTTGACTAAGCGCATACCATCGTCAAAGTTGCCTTTGATCTGGATAATAATAGCACCATGAATCATCGCTTGCGCTAATTTCCCTAGGGCAATTTTTCCCTCTGGAATCAGCACAAAAGCTTTAATGCCAGCGCGCGCAGCATAAGCTGCCGCCGAAGCAGAAGTATTGCCCGTTGAGGCGCAAATAATCGCTTTAGAACCAGATTCTACGGCTTTAGTCACTGCCATGGTCATACCACGATCTTTAAATGAACCCGTTGGATTTAGACCTTCGTATTTAACATAGATATCAACATCCTTGCCTAAGGTCGCAGGAATATTCTCTAAACGAATGAGTGGTGTATTACCTTCACCCAAACTGATTAGGTGGGTTGAGTCATCTACAGGTAATCTATCTCTATAGTTTTCAATTAGTCCGGTATATCTCATAGTATTTTATTAATCCTTAATATTAATCCAGTGTTTCTACATGAATGATTTTAACAGTTTCTTGGATGAAATCATTTTTTTGAATCTCATTAACAGCCGCATTGATCTCACCTGTTTTGACTTGGTTGGTGATAATCGCAATGTGAGCGTTATTTTGTGCATCAATTTGTTTTTGAATCACTGCTTCAACACTGATGTTATGCTTGGCAAAAACTGTCGTAATATCAGCTAATACACCAGGTTTATCAGTGGCTAATAAGCGTAAGTAAAAAATACTTTCAATCTCATCCACTGTTTGGTGTGGCATTGTTTCAAAAGACTGCCAGCCAAGAATATCATCACTCACCGTGCCTTTAATAATATCAACCAAATCAGCAATCACTGCGCTGGCCGTAGCTTCATCACCCGCACCTGCGCCATAGTAAAGGGTTGGACCAACGGCATTGCCTTTAACCAAGACTGCATTCATCACACCATCTACATTAGCCAGTAGACGTGTCTTTGGAATTAAAGTTGGGTGTACGCGCATCTGCATTTTTCCATCAATTTGCTTGGCAATACCTAAGTGTTTGATTGAATATCCCAACTCGGTAGCAAAAGTGACATCTTCGCCTTCGATTTTACTAATACCTTCGGTTGATACTTTGTCAAACTGTAATTCGCAACCAAAGGCAATAGAAGCTAGGATTGCTAATTTGTGTGCTGCATCAATACCTTCTACGTCAAAAGTTGGATCCGCTTCAGCATAACCGAGTGCTTGCGCTTCTTTTAACACGTCAGCAAAGTCTCTGCCTTTATCACGCATTTCTGTCAGGATAAAGTTACCGGTGCCGTTAATAATACCAGCCAGCATCTCAATCTTATTAGCGCTTAAACCTTGCTCTAATGATTTTAAGATTGGGATACCGCCAGCCACAGCTGCTTCAAATAATAAATGCACGTTGTTATCTTTTGCAAGTGCGAGCAATTCATTGCCGTGAGTGGCAATCAAGGCTTTATTGGCGGTAATCACATGCTTACCATTTTTAATTGCAGTTTCAACCAACTCTTTGGCTAAGCCTGTGCCACCCATCAGTTCTAACACAATATCAATATTGGTATTGTTAACAATCTCAAAAGGGTCTTGAGTAAGCTGAAGATCATCAGTTGGGCAAATTCTGTCTTGATTAATATCCCTAACGGCAGCGTGTGTGACTTGAATACTTGCGCCACTACGACGAGCAATTTCGCTTTGATTTTTGTTAAGAACGTTTACAACGCCACCACCAACGGTGCCTAAGCCTAAAATTCCGATATTCACGAGTATTAAATCCTGTCTATGAATGAATAAAGCCTCAAATTATACCAATAGGGGCTTGATACAAGGTAGCTTATGAGTGTTTATTAGCTGAGTGTAATTGCCACACATTTTAGTGGGCGAGAGTACTGTGATGGGATCTTGTGTTGGTTATCAAATAGCACAGGTGCTAGTGCTTTGAGCATGTCTTCATAAACGGGTTTTTTAAAATCAATCACTTCTTCGATGGGATGCCAATAATCCACCCACGCCCAATCATCAAATTCGATATCAGAATGGGTATCAAGTTTGATGTTGCTTTCATCACAGGTGAGTTTTAGTAAGAACCACACTTGTTTTTGGCCGATGCAAATGGGTTTTTGTTTGCGTCGAATGTGATAATCAGGCAGATCGTAGCGTAGCCATTTTGGTGTTTTAGCAATCACTTCGACATGCTCAGTAGACAAGCCCACTTCTTCATTAAGCTCACGAAATAAAGCCTGAAGCTCTGTTTCGTTTTTGTCAATACCACCCTGAGGTAGCTGCCAAGAATCTTGTTGGTATCGTTTGGCTAAGAGAATTTGTTGTTTGTCATTGGTAATAACAATGCCAACATTGGCCCTATAACCTTCGCTATCGATCATTACTTTGTATGGTTAGTTAAGCTACTAGTCGTCGCCAGAAAAAGCACCCAAGATATGTAATAGGCTAGTAAACATATTGTGTAGTGCTAAGTACAAGCCAACGGTTGCTACGATGTAGTTAGTTTCACCACCATTGATAATAGATGACATTTGGCTCAACATATAAGCACCCATGATCAATACAATTGCGAATGACATAAACAAGCTAAAACCTGTTGATTCAATAAAGAAGAAATTAATAATTGATAAAACAATAATGCCAATCATAGCAAAAAAGATCATGCCATTCAAAAAGCTAAAATCTTTTTTGGTGTTTTGTGCGTAAAAACTAATGGCAAAAAACGAAACGCCCGTACCTGTTAAGGCTTGAAACACTAAGTCTGCACCATTTGGCATGGCTAAATAATAAGTTAGCATAGGTCCAATTGAATAGCCAAGTAAGCCAGCAATGGCAAAAGCGGTTAATATGCCGCTGTTACTGTTTTGTGTCTTAGGTAGAACAAACCAAATAACCGCGATAGCAGCGATTGAGCTGACTATTGCTGAGCCAAATCCGGCACCTGAAACGATTGAGAACCAAGATGCTAGACCGCCAAACACCAGCGTGTAAGACAATAATTTCATGGTGTCGGATAAAACCTTATTTTTAACTTTGATGTTGCCAATGGCAGTTGTTGTTGAAAATGTGTTCATGATTTATTCCTATAAATTAAAAGTGTAAAATACTGCTATTTTATACCGAAAATTAAATAAAAGTATGAAACTGGTTTTAGGTCTTGGTGATACGGGTTTGTCCATTGCTCGCTTCTTGTCAAAACAACATATTGCTTATCGACTGGCTGACAGTCGAATTCAGCCACCCTTTTTGTCTGATTATTTGGCAGAATCGCTAGGTTCTGAACCTATATTGGGCGATTGGATGCCAACGTTATTGAATGACATTGATGAAGTGTTTATTAGCCCTGGTATTGCACAAACACAAGCAATTGTTGTGTGGGCCAGAGAAAGAGGTATCCCAGTGACCAGTGATATTGAGTTATTTTCGCGCTATGCCGCAGCGCCGATTATTGGCATTACTGGCTCGAATGGAAAATCGACAGTGACTCAGTTGTTGGGCGAGATGATTACTAATGAAGGCAAAAAAGTAGCCATTGGCGGTAATATTGGTAAACCTGCACTTGATTGCTTGGATGATGATATTGAGTACTACGTATTGGAATTATCAAGTTATCAGCTGGATTACACGCAGAACTTAAACTTATTGGCCGGTGTCGTGCTAAATATCACCCCAGATCATCTTGATCGATACGCAAGTTTCGATGAATATATAGATTCAAAGTTAAGCTTGTATCAACATTGCCAACATTTGGTGGTGAATATTGATGAGTCACTAGTCCCTAAAAAAGGATCGGCTAAGCATTTTGGTGTGGACATGCCAAAACAATCCACTGACTTTGGTACGGTGACTTGTCATGACAGTTGTTATTTTTTAAAAGGCGATGATGTATTGATGTATGTGGGCGATATGCAATTGATTGGCGAACACAACGTAACCAACGTGTTGGCAACACTCGCCTTGGGTGATCAGATTGGATTGAATACTGACTTGATGGTTGAAAGTGTTAAGAGTTTTAAAGGACTTGAACATCGTCTTGAGTGGGTAGTTAAAAAACAAGGAGTTGATTATTACAATGATTCAAAAGCGACCAATGTGGTTTCTACCATTAAGGCATTAAATGCACTGATTGATCGACATGAAAATATTGTCCTCATTGCAGGTGGCATTGCTAAGCAAGAGGATTATTCTGAACTGCTTGAATTGATTGATCAAGACGTGTCCAGTGTGGTGCTGATTGGGCAGAGTGCACAAGCACTTGGAATGGGTATTAAAAAATCTAGTGTTAGCTATGCTGATTCAATGGATGAAGCGGTTAGTTTGGCAAGTGATATGTTAAATGATGGCGTGGTGGTGTTATCTCCCGCTTGTGCGAGTTTTGATATGTTTGATAATTTTGAAGACCGAGGTAGGGCGTTTAAACAAGCTATTGCTGGATAAAGTTTACGACTGATTCGACGTCAATCGTTTCTAAAATTAACGCATCGGTTTCACTCTTTAACCAAGTGCTTTGACGTTTGCATAATTGACGTGTGGCGATAATAGCTAGCTCAATCATAGTTTCTTGATCGATATCTCCCTTTAAATGTTGCCAAGCCTGTCGGTAACCGACACAACGAATTGAAGGTAAATCTTCATGAAGATTTGGGTTTTGCTTAAGCTGCTCAACCTCAGATAAAAACCCCTCATCCATCATTGATAAAAAACGCTTCTCAATTCGTTGATGTAGTTCGCTACGTGGTGGCATGAGAATAATTTTTTTGATTGGATAATCAATGCCTGGTTTTTTGTTGCCTTGCAGGTCGCTTAGTGTTTTTCCACTTAAATCAAACACTTCTAGTGCACGTGTAACGCGTTGAGCGTCATTCGGATGAATTCTTTGTGCAGTTTTTGGGTCGATTTTATTTAGGTCATCGTGTAATGCGGCAGATCCTTTTTCTTTTAATAATTGATTGTATTTATTTCTTGACTCAACTGTAGATTCTGGCAAGTTAGACAAACCGTGCTCAAGTGCATTGAAGTAGAACGAAGTACCACCGACTAAAACAGGTGTTTCATTATTTTCAAAAGCAGCTTGTATTTGTTGTTTGGCATCTTGAGAAAAATCATAAGCAGAATAAGCTTGATCTGGTTCACAAATATCAATCAAGTGGTGTGGGTAAGTTGTTAATGTCTCTGCATCAGGCTTGGCAGTACCAATATCCATGCCTTTGTAAATAAGTGCGGAATCAACGCTGATAATTCTCACTTTGAATTGTTGTGCTAATTGAATTGCTAGATCAGTTTTTCCTGAGGCGGTAGGCCCCATTAAAAATACAACAGTCTTGTTGGTTAATTGTGTCATAAAGGCTTTAAATTACTAAGCATTAAGATATATAACCTACATTATAATGTCAGCACTTAAATTATTAGATATAAACGCATGTTTACAATTGAAAATCAAGTCAGCGGTAAAGTTTTTAGAAGCGATGGCGATAGCGCTATTTTGGACGATGCACTCATTCATGGTTTGAATTTCCCTTATGGCTGTCAAAAAGGCTTTTGTGGTAAATGTAAAGCCACGATTATTGAAGGCGAAGTGGGCTATGAGGGCGATATTCCTAACGGCATCACATCAGAAGAAGTGGCTGAAGGTATGGCGTTATTATGCCAATGTAGAGCCAAGTCTGACATCTCACTTGTGATCAATGAACTAGACAGTGTTGCTGATATCGAAGTTAGGAGTCTGCCTTGTAAGGTAGAGAGTATTGAGCGTTTAAACCACGATGTTACTCAAATATTTTTAAAAATTCCTGGTTCTGAATCATTGCAATATTTGGCCGGCCAATATGTTGATTTGATTCACCCTAATTTTGAACCTCGTGCGTTCTCAATTGCCAATGCACCAACAAATTCTAGCTTGATTGAATTACACGTGCGTCAAATAGAAAACGGCAAGTTTACCAATTTTGTTTTTAATGAATTAGAAGAAAAATCATTACTTCGAATCGAAGGCCCTAAAGGTGATTTCTTCTTTAGAGAAGAAAGTAAAAAACCGGTTATTTTGGTAGCAGGTGGTACGGGTTTAGGCCCTATTAAATCGATTGTCGAACATGCAATTGCCACCAAGCTTAATCGTCAAATTTACTTATATTGGGGTGTGAGAGATGAGGTTGATTTATATATGGATCTACCTCAGCAGTGGGCGGATGAGCATGACAATATTCATTTTATTCCTGTTTTGTCCGAAGCTAACGAAGCGTGGCAAGGCAGAACGGGTTTTGTACATGCAAGCGTGTTGGAAGATTTTGACGACCTTACCGGCTATGAAGTTTATGCTTGTGGCCCTCCAGCGATGGTTAAAGCTGCTGCCAAAACCTTTGTTGAACAAGGTATGATTAAAGACAACTTCTTTTCGGATGCTTTTGTCTTTGCCTTTACTGGAAAAAAATAATGAGCGATGTATTCCCACCAATGCAACAACATTTAACTGAACAACTAACAACAGCGCTTAATCCAACCCACCTTGAGGTAATTAACGAATCAGCTAATCACTCTGGCCCTGCAACAGAGTCACATTTTAAGTTGGTGGTGGTGAGTCATTATTTTGTCGACCTTAAGTTAATTGACCGTCATCGTTTTATTAATCAGTTATTTAAAGAAGAGCTGAGTCATATTCATGCTTTAGCAATGCACACTTATACACCTGATGAATGGTTAATGAAAAATGGTGCACCGGCTTCACCCCAATGCTCAAGCAAAACAAAACATTGATTAAACGATTTTTATATTTATCATTTTTCTTTCTTAGTGCTTGCACCTCGCAAGGAGGTGTAAATGCCTCACAAGAGGGTGTTAAAAAAAATATAGCCAGTACTAGCCCTGAGTCGATAACAAATCCAGTTCAATCGGTACAAGTCAAGCCAGCCATTGTAGAAGCAGATTTATGGCAATACATTTCTAGTCGTCATATATTAAGTGCGCCCGATCAACAGAAGTTGTTTTGGCACATTGACTGGTTTAAGAAAAATCCTGATTATTTAACACGCGTTACTAAGCGTGCTAAGCCGTATCTTTATTTAATAACGCAAGAAGTTGAAAAAGCTGGATTGCCGATTGAAATTGCCTTGTTACCCATTGTAGAATCGGCATACTATCCATTTTCCTACTCACATGGTACTGCCTCGGGGCTTTGGCAGTTTATCCCCTCTACTGGAAAACTTTACGGTTTAAAAGAAGACTGGTGGTATGACGGTAGGCGTGATGTGTTGGCGTCAACCAAAGCGGCGGTTAAGTATTTAAAGAATCTAAGCAAACTCTTTAAGGGTGATTATTTATTGGCCATTGCTGCTTATAATTCTGGCCCTGGTCGTGTACAAAAAGCCATACGAAAAAATAAACGGTTAGGTAAAAAGGCTGATTTTTGGCATTTGGATTTACCAGCTGAAACCAGAGGTTATGTGCCTAGATTATTAGCAGTGGCAGAATTAATCAAACACCCTGAACGCTATGGTCAAACCATTACACCCGTGGATAATAAGCCACAATTACAAGCAGTAACACTGGATTCGCAATTCGATTTGGATACCATTGCTCAGTGGGCGGATATTAGTCTGGATGATATTTATACGCTTAATCCTGGATTGAAACGCTGGGCAACACCAAGCAATCCACCTTATGTTATTTTATTGCCAATCGATAAAGCTAAAATTTTTGAGAGAAATTTAAACAGTCATCCAAAAAACGCTCGAGTGCGCTGGTTACGACATAAAGTAGCCCCTGGTGAGAGTCTCAGTTTTTTAGCGCATAAATTTAAAACCACATTAAGCCAGATTAAAAGCATTAATAAGATGGATGGTGATTTGATTAAAGTGGGTGATTATTTGATTGTGCCACTTGCGCAACGTGCTGATAATGACTACGCGCTCTCTGAAAATGAGCGTGAAAAACGTCGGCTAAATTCCAAGAAAGCAGGTGTTAAAATAATTCACACAGTGGCTAAGGGTGACAGCTTGTGGAAGGTTGCTAAGCAATACAATGTTAAAATTAAAAGCCTTGTTAAGTGGAATCACCTAACTCATGCTAAGCCTTTGTCTATTGGTAAAAAATTGATTATATGGCAAACTAAAGCTACTAAAAATAAGGACTTATCTAAGATTACTAGCGTAGGGATTGATATCAACAGAAAGGTGACTTATCGAGTGAAAAGTGGCGATAATCTGTCCACCATTGCTAGAAAATTTAAGGTGCGTGTTAAAGACCTTAAATTATGGAATCAATTAGACAGTGCAAAGCCTCTACAAATAGGGCAAAAACTTAAAATTATTGTTAACGTTGTTAATTCTAAAATGAAATAAGACCATGAATGCATTACCCATTAATAAAATATTTTTAGCCGGCTTTGCCTTTGCGCTAACGCACTGGAAAAAAATTATCGAGATTTCTATTTTTCCATTGATAATCTCCTCGCCATTTTTAATGATTGTGCCAGAGTTGTTGGGATTAATGGAACAGGTATTTAGTGGGGGTGAATTGCTGAACGTTCAATTACCTGACAACATGATGATCTATCTTATCTTGTTTTTTTATGGCTATATTACGTTGTCAATCAATATGTATCGTTTAGTGATGTTAGGCGAGCAATCAGCCGGCGGTTTTATGCCGGTTCTAGATGTGAATAAAATTATTCGATTTATCGGTTTAACGCTTTTTGTTGGTCTAGTTACTGTCATTCCAGTGATGATTACCGGAATGCCTTTGTTGCAACTGATCGTATATTTCTTAATTATTCCAATCACCCTAAATTTTGTTGGTATTGCGATTGATCAGCCCTCAAAATATAAATGGAATTTATCATTTACAACACACATGAATTTGTTTTTTTTGCAAGCAATTTTGCCTGCATTAGTCGGCATGTTATTTGCTGCACTGGCCAATATTGTTGGACTTGGGCCAATATTGGAATGGGTGGCTAAGGTAGTGGTATTTTATTGGACATTAGTCACCTTAGCATTATGTTATCAGTTGATTCAAACTAATAACTCAGCGTAAGACCTTTAGGATAACGCATATCAAATATAATTTGTTTGACTTTTTTTGAAGGTTTTAATTCAGAATAGGCCTTTATAAAACGCTCTAATCGTTGTTCTTGTTGTTGATAACCTAAAATCACTTTAACATTAGGCTCAAAGGTAAGTTGATCAATATTCGTTCTAGAGAAAGAGCTAATAATCATATCTCCAGATAGTATTCGGTAATCTTGGTAATCTGTGTAGAGTTCAATAATCTTTGTTTGATTTGCTTCTGATCGCGCTAAAACTGCATCTGATGAGATGATTATTTTTGGAATAAATAAGTCGCCTGCACTTGATATATAGCCCATACAATCAATCTTATTTTTAGTCTTGCAATTGGTGTTTTCCCAGCGCATGGCGATGTCTTGTGATTCAATATTGACTTGGATTGAATTCCAAAACAGGCGCTCAACATGTGCAGCAGCCACCCAAGGCTCAGATTCTAATGTTTGCTTGATTTCGTGTAAATTGAGTTGATACTTGTCTTGAATGAGTGGTTGTATTTTATCTGCTAAAACTGCTTGATCAATAGGTAAAAAATCATCAATTTCCCAATGAACTTCTGCTTTTAAAAATTCGGTTGGTTTAGACTCTAAAATACGCCAAGTAATAAAGGCCAGCATTGCAAAAAAAGGCAGAGCCTTAGCTATAGGGAGGAGTAATTTCCCGAGTGATTTTTTACGTTTATTGTATCGAGTGTTGCGTTTTCTAATCATTGAGAATTGTTAAAACCAGTTCATCAAAGCTTAATCCTATTGCTTTTGCAGCCATAGGTACCAAAGAGTGCGAGGTCATGCCAGGTACAGTATTGATTTCTAATAGGCAAGGTTTTTGATTTTTATCGAGGATAAAATCAACCCGACCCCAGGTTTTTGCACCCATGATATTAAAAGCGTCTAAGGCAATAGATTGTAGTTCTTGTTCAAGTGTATTTGGTAAGCCACACGGGCATAAATATTGTGTTTCATCTGAATGGTATTTAGATTCATAATCATAAAACCCATGGTCAGCAATAATTTGAATAACGGGTAGAGTTTTTCCACCCAGAATAGATACTGTATATTCCCCACCTTCAATCCACTGCTCAATCAGTGCTTGGTCATCATGCTGCCAAGCCAATGCAAGCGCTTTATCTAATTCTTGAGCATGGGTTACTTTGCTAATACCGATACTAGAGCCTTCTAAAATTGGCTTTACTGCCCAAGGTAGTGGAAAACCAATGATGGGTATAGACCCATCAATATTGGCTAAAACTGAGGGTGCTAGTGGTAAATCGTGTTGAGCCCAGATGGATTTTGTTGTGGCTTTATTCATGCATTGTTCAGAAGCACTAGAGTTGGTTCCTGTATAAGCAATATTACGTTGCTCTAATTGTTGCTGAATAGTGCCATCTTCGCCACCACGACCGTGTAATACAATAAAAGCCTTGTCAAAAGATTGAGACCATAACTCATCAAGGTTATCACCTTCCCAATCGAACGTAAAGCATTCAATATTCTGATTTTTTAACGCTTGATAAACGGCCTCGCCACTGTTAAGTGAGATTGCACGTTCTGCGGAGTTACCACCCATAAGTACCGCAATCATATAATCACCACCTCTGTTTCTAAGTCAATATCAAACTTAGATTTTACGGTTTGTTGAATGTGCAATATTAACTTTTCGATATCAGCTGCTGAGGCTTTGTTTTGATTAACAATAAAATTAGCATGCTTATCAGAAACACAAGCACCCCCAATACAAAAACCTTTTAAGTTACTGTCTTCAATCAGTTGGGCGGCATGATGGTTTTTTGGGTTTTTAAATACACTACCACAATTGGCCTCACCAATTGGTTGTGAGGTATTGCGCTGTTCTAATAGTGCTTTGATATCTTCTTGTTTTTCGATTTGGTCAAATTTAAAACGGGCAGCAATAAAGTATTCATTGTTATTATTGGCCAACACTTGTCGATAAGAGATATCAAAATCTGTAGGACTTCTTTCAAACACCATGCCTTGAGTATTGATGGTGGTAACAGAACTAACAAATTGCCAAATTTCACTACCAAATGCACCTGCATTCATTGCCAACGCACCCCCAACATTACCGGGAATGGCGCTTAAAAATTCAGCACCGTTTAATGCTTGAGATCCGCAAAATCGAGAAAGTTTTGCCAGTGTTGTGCCTGCACCAGTAGTCACAGTTTGATTGTTAATTTCTAATTGGTTAAAGTGTTTAAGCTTAATAACAACCCCATCAAATCCTTGATCACGCACCAATAAGTTACTACCCAAACCTAGTATTAAAATAGGTTTTTTATTATTTTTTAAAAATTCAGATAACTCGTTTAAAGTGTCGGGAATAAAAAAATCTTGTGCTAAACCACCTGTTCGAAACGAGCAATATTTGCCCATCGGTTGATTATGAGTCAGCATATTCCTGTGTGAGTAAAGCAGATAAGGTATGAATATCACCAGCACCTAGTGTCAAAACAACATCGTTGTTCTGAATGATATTTGGCAGTACTTTTAAAACTTCATCAGTATTTTTGATAACGACTGGATCGAGTGATGAACGTTGACGAATTGCATCTGCCAATGTGCCAGAGTTAATATGAGCTATCGGTTGTTCGCTAGCAGGATAGATGTCTAGCAGAATAAGGGCGTCCGCTTTGGATAGGGCGCGAGCAAAATCATCAAATAAGTCTCTGGTACGCGAGTAACGATGCGGCTGAAAGATGACAACTAAGCGTCGATCTTGATAGGTGTTATATAGGCTTTCGAAAACTGCATTAATTTCATTAGGATGATGACCGTAGTCATCAAATAAAGCGACTGACTGCTCGGCAATATTAAGTGTGCCGTGATAATCAAGCCGCCTTGCAACACCAGAAAAAGTTTTTAACGCGCTTTGAATAATATCAACATCAATGTCTAATTCACAAGCCACGCCAATTGCAGCCAAGGTGTTTAAGATGTTGTGTTTACCAATAAGATTTAACTCAACACAGAATGATTGATCGTATTTTTTACAGACAACATCGAAATGCATTTGTCGATTTTGTTGAGTGATATTCGTGGCCTGTACATCAGATCCTTCATTAAGCCCATAAGTAACCAAAGGTCGATGAATATCACTAAGTATGTCTTGAACACCAGTATCGTCCGCACACAATATGCAGGCACCATAAAAAGGCAAATTAGAGGTGAAGCTTACAAAGGCGTCAGTGAGCTTATGATAGTCATTGTCATAGGTGGCCATGTGATCTTGGTCAATATTGGTAATGACACTAAGCATAGGCTGTAAATGCAAAAATGAAGCGTCAGATTCATCCGCTTCAGCGACCAAATAGTCACTTTCACCAAGCTTTGCATTGATGCCGCTTGAGTTTAAGATTCCACCAATAATATAAGTTGGGTCTAGTTTAGCAATATTCAGTATGTGGGTAATTAGACTGGTCGTGGTGGTTTTTCCGTGGGTTCCAGCTACTGCAATACCAAATCGAAAACGCATAATTTCAGCCAGCATCTCCGCCCTTGGTACGGTTGGAATATTAAGCTCATGCGCTTTGATTAATTCTGGATTGTTATCACTAATAGCACTAGATACAACCACAGCTTGCGCAGTAACAACTTGATCAGCCGAATGTTTGTAACTAATGGCACAGCCTAAGTTTTGCAATCGACGTGTTGCTTTATTTTCATGAATGTCAGAGCCTGAAATTTGGTACCCAAGGTTATGTAAAACTTCAGCAATACCACTCATACCTGAGCCGCCAATACCGATAAAGTGAATTTTTTGAATTCTAGAGTTAGAGACTGAATGTAAGCTATTCACGCTTTTGAAACAGTGATAATGCTTAATACTTGAATGCCTTCGCCACGACCAAAAGCGGTTAATCCTTCACCTGTGGTAGCGGTAATGCCAATGTTACTAATTTGAGTATTCATTAATTTTGCGATATTGGTTTTTAGCGCTTCTATTTTTGGTGAAATTTTAGGGGTTAAACATTCAATTGAAATAGCAATGTGTTCAATATGCCAATCGTCAAGATTATTCAATGCTAACTTTAAATATTCAGTACTATCCGTTATTCCTTGTTGGCAAAGTGCATCTGCTTTAGCGCCTAAAATATTTTTCCCAGTGATAGAAGAGATGGCATTGGTGAGTGAGTGCAAGATCACGTCGGCATCGCTGTTTCCACGTAAACCTTGTGGGTGATCAAATTCAATACCACCCAAAATAAGCAACTTGCTATTAGTGACATCAAATGCGTGAGAATCTTGCCCAAGTCCAGTTTTAATGTTCATTTAATTGTTTGATTCTAAATAAAAGTTAGCCAAATCTAAGTCTTCTGGCGTGGTAATTTTAAGGTTGCTCTTACTGCCTTCAATCAATATAGACTGAAGCCCAAAAGCTTCAATACTACTGGCTTCATCGGTAATATTTAAATTATTTTTCATGATATTATCCAAGGCTTTTGATAATACACCAAATCGATACATTTGGGGTGTTTGCGCCTGCCAAAGATTAGACCTATCTAGGGTTGCTTCAACCTGAATATTGTCAGCTTGTTTGATGGTATCAACTACTCGAGTGGCTAGCAATCCGCCCGTTGAATGGTCTTTAAGCTGTTCGATTAAGTTAATCACATCAGTGGTTTTTACGCAGGGCCTTGCTGCATCATGGACCAACACCCAATCATTATCATTGGCAAAAGGCCTGAGTGTGTTTAAAGCTGAGATCACTGAATGAAAACGCTCTTTACCGCCAATTGCTGTGGCGAGTAATTTTGAATGATTGAAAAATTCTGATTGTTCGAAGTGATTGTCGTTTTTAGCAATGGCAACCACACACCCTTTGATTTGATGAATGCTCAGTAAAGTTTTTAAGGTTTGATCGAGTACACTCAAGCCGTTGTTTAGCTTTAGATATTGTTTAGGAATACCACCCCCGATACGTGATCCAACACCACTAGCAGGCACAATTAAAAAGTGTTGATCAATCGACATTAAAAGACAAGTAATAAAAAGATGGGTTTATTATACCCAAGCTATGATCAAGGATTTTGCGGCGTAATTTGGTAGTAAATTTCACCCTTTTTTATTAGTCCAAATCGATAGCGTGCTTGAGATTCTAAAATCTCCATATTAGCCGCGGTTTCTGCTTTAAGTTCAGTTCGCTTTACGGTGTTTTGTTTATCCAGTGTTTGGTTAGCTTGGATGCGTTGGTTAATACTGTCTTGTTTGTTGGTTAAAGAAGTTGGAAACTGATTAATGAAAAAATTTTGACGTATCAAAGTGGCTAGAACTACAATCAAAATAATGGTAATCCAATATTGATAAAAAAAGCCAAATACTGGATTTGGCTTTTTTGTATTCCCCTTGCTGGGATTTCTTGCTGTTTGTTTTCTCAATTTTAATGTGACTAAGGTTTAGCCATCAGCAAGCATTTCACCGTCTTTTTTATCTTGAAACGCCATTAAGAAACCACCACCAATAATATAGATAAAAGAAGCGATTACGCCAAATGCTGCAATATACTGCGCAGTGCCGGAAATAATCTCCATATAAGAAAGTATGATTAAAGCCAGTGGTGCGACCAAGGTGACAACCATGGTGCTTAATAATAAAATATGACCTCTTTTGGCGCTATTATCAACAGTTGAACTCATTTTTTATCTCCTCTTTGTATTAAATAATAAGGGCATTATAGCACAGGTTTTTATAAAGCCAAATTGATACCAATCAATTTTTTATCAGTCGTGTTTTAGAATGTTTGTCGTGCCATGCAAGATTATCTTTGTTGAATAATTGATAAACAAATCCAAGCCCAACGACTGCAAATGATATTGTAGCTAGTGTAAATCGAACAAAAGCTTGTTTGTGCGTGATGTTATCTCCATTACTTTGCCCTATTTGGAATTTCCAAGTTTTCATGCCCAGCGTTTGTCTGCCTTTAACCCATGACCAAGTAAAGTAAAAATAAACGGTGATTAAATAAACACCAAACATCAATAAATCAGTTTGAGCTTGCTTATCAAAAAATGCAATAAGTATGGCACCAACAATAAAAAAAGCCAATGAAAAGGCTAGAATAATATCGTAGGCAATCGCCCCTAATCTGCGCAATAAAGACACATCTGATTTCATAATTCCTTACCCATTAATAAATTTGGATTAACCACAGTCTGATTGAGATAAACCCCCCAATGAAGATGTGGACCCGTCGCACGGCCTGTTTGCCCAATGGTACCAATCACCTCACCTTGTTTGATTTGTTGACCTTGTTTAGCCAAACGCTCATTCATATGGATGTAAACACTAATCATCCCTTGCCCATGATCTAGAAAAATAGCATTGCCGTTAAAGAAAAAATCACCTGCTAAAATCACTTTTCCATCTGCAGGGGCTTTGATGGGCGTGCCTGTATCACCTGCATAATCTAGCCCAGTATGGGGTCGACGTGCCTGCCCATTATAAAAACGCTTAAGCCCAAAAGGGCTGGTGGTTACGCCATTAACTGGGCGCGTGAACAATCCATCAGAAAAAGCACCAGCAGAAAATATTTTTCTAGCACTTGAAAGCACAGGCCTTTCTGACTTGATGCGATCCATATGTGCCAAGTTAGGATTGACGTATTTTTTATTTTTACCTTTAAGGGTAATGTGTTGCTCGGTATAGGTATGTTCCGTTACTTCAAAATCAAATGATCGAGTAGATGCATCCTGAACTTTAATGGTTTTTTTTCCGAGCTTTTCCATTAATGGAATACCGACCAATACTTGCCAGCGCTGATCTTTGATGTGTTGTACGTATAAAGGCATATTATTGTAAAACGCCTTTGGATTTGAATGCTTGGTTTCAAAATCAATCACTGCAATACCACCGGGTATTGCAGTATTTTTAACTGGAATATTGGCCAGTACAATAGCGGGGATAAATAAAAGCAATAAGCTAAGTTTTTTCAATTTTTTTAACCTGGGAATAAATTTTTCCATCACTAAGTAGCGTGGTCATTGTTTCGCCTATTTTAACGTCAGCAGTTGAATGCAACACTTGATTATCTTGCATGGTAGAAATACTATAACCACGTGATAAGGTATTTAGTGGCGATAGATGGTTAAGTCCTAATGCATGTTGGGATAATTTATTTTTTTGCCAATCTAACGTATTGTTGATGGATTTTTCTAATCGTTCATGCAAGCCATTCAGTGTATTTTTATGCTGAATAACAAGCCGTTGAATGCTTTGCTTAAGTTGTGTTTTGGCTAAATAATTCAGCTGCTGGTTGTGGCTAATTTTAGCGCTAGGTGAGTATTGTTTTAATTGCTCAAACAGAGTGCTAATCTTACTTTGATTTAAACTCACTAATGATTTCATCTGATAATTCAGATGTGTGTTTAAGCCATCGAGTCTTTGTGAAAATAAATTAAGTTGTCGAGTTAAGTTTGGGGTGCTTAAGCTTAATTGCTGGAGTTGGGATTGGTATCGTTCTAATACTTGCCAGCTAAGCTGGGTTAAGTTATTATTTAGTTTATTCAACTTATTCAATAACTCTAAACGATCTGGTGTTGCCAACATAGCAGCAGCGCTTGGGGTTGGTGCGCGTATGTCAGCCACAAAATCTGCAATCGTGGTGTCAGTCTCATGACCAACAGCACTGATAATTGGTGTTTTAGCAGCGAATATTGCTCTAGCTAGTACTTCTTCGTTAAAAGCCCACAAGTCTTCTAAAGAGCCACCACCACGCGCAACAATGAGTACATCACATTGCTTAGATTGATCAGCAGCTGCAATTGCGTATGCGATTTTTTCTGCTGAACCTTCACCTTGTACGACAGTATCAAACAATAATACCTCTGCGAATGGATAGCGTTTATTTAGCACCTTAATGATATCGCGAATAACTGCACCATTTGACGAGGAAATAACACCGATCGTATTAACTTTAGCGGGCAATGGTTTCTTATACTGAGCATCAAACAAGCCCTCATCCTTGAGTTTGGTTTTGAGCTGCTCAAAGGCCAGTTGTAAGTTGCCCACACCGACAGGCTCAACGTGTTGAATAATTAGCTGAAAATCACCTCGTGCCTCATATAAGGTTGGCGCAGCACGTACTAATACTTCTAGTCCATTCTCAGGGTTGAATTTAATATTGCGCTGGTTAAGGCGAAATAGCGCACAACGAATTTGCCCACGACTATCCTTGAGTGAGAAATACCAATGCCCAGAAGTAGGACGAGATAAATTAGAAATCTCACCTTGTAACCAGCAAGTGGGAATGTTGTTTTCAATGGTTTTATTACACAGTGATAAAAAGTCAGATACCGTGTAGATTTCATCAATGTTAAACATGTTAGTTTTGTTTTAGTAGTGCAAATACGGCGCCCGTACCACCGTCTTTATCAGGGCAAGAATTAAAGGCCAACACCTGAGGGTGTTGACTTAAAAAACTCACCACTTGGGTTTTTAAAATACTCATGCCATTTTCAGAGTGATAGCCTTTGCCGTGAATGATTTGAATAAAAGGCTCAAACTGGTGATGATACATAAATGCTGACAACGATTCGCAAGCCTCAACTACTGTTTGACCATGCAAATCTAAAATAGGCATAGTATCAAGATTACCCTGTTTCATTTTTTTAATGACTTTGATTGAAACACCACTCTTTGAATAGCTAATAACTTCTGAACCATCGAGGTTGGCATCAACAATATAACTGTATGCGGTAAACGCTGGTTTTTTTAATGTATTATTTTTGCGAGCACCATCTTTATCAATCGGTGCGCTGGCATCAACCGTTGATCTAAATAGTTGCTTATCTTCTTCATTAATCTGTTTCATATGCCCATAAAAAAAAGCCCTCAATTGAGGGCTTTATTATAGCAATGTAAACGTTTTAGTTTATAGTGCTTTAATCTGTGTGTTAAAGCGAGATTTCTTTCTAGCCGCTTGATTTTTATTCATTAAACCTTTGCTAACTGCTTGGTCAATCATCTTTTGCATTGCACCAAAACCACCCTGAGCTTCTTTTTTATTGCCAGCTTCTAATGCGTAAGCTACTTTCTTAATGAAAGTGCGAACTTTAGCGCGAATTTGTGAATTGTGTTTGTTGCGTTTAACTGCTTGTCTTGCGCGCTTTTTTGAACCTGCTGAATTAGCCATCGTATTTAGAAATTGAAGTTAGTAAAGCGCGTAATTATAAAGTCTTAAGCGCTAAAAGTCCATAGTGTTTACTAATTTAAGTGTCTTTTTCTTATTTAGTAATAATTGCCAAGTTCTACCGCCTTGCGACTTCCATAAAGAAACCGCTCGAATACCTGCTAGCAGTAGTGCTCTAATGTGGTTGGCGGTATGTTGATTGGATAAATAAAGTTGCTCACCACTGACCATGATTCTTGGATTAAGCTCGCCCAAAGTGGTTTTATAAAGCTCGGCCAAGCGCGCCAATGAATTAGAGTGAGAAATTTCAAAAAATTCTTGTTTTTTAATCAAATCAATTTCTCCTGATATCTGTGACAAAAGTGCTTTATTTTTCATCAGTTTCTTTTCAAGATTGATTAACGCTAACGAGTAAAAAATAACATTCTGCATAGATTTACTCTTTTTTCCAAAAGCTTTAGTCAGTGCACTGAGGCCAATAGAGAGGTCTTTGGGCGATGAAAACACCTCATCAACCTTGGTGCTTTTACTTGTAAGGCTTTTTAAACTGGCTTCATTGCTTTTGGAGTCACACGTACCAGTAGAGGCTAACTGATCAACCAGCGCTGTGGTTTGCAGTAGGGAGGCTAGGGCAAGGGTTTGCTGTTTTAATTTATCCATTATTTGTTATATACTAGTTTCTGTTTTCAATAATAGCGCCACCTAGGCAAATATCATCATCATAAAAAACGATTGATTGCCCTGGCGTGATTGCACGCTGTGGCTGATCAAAAGTTACTTTTAACTGCCCATTATCAGTTGGGTGAACAAGGCAAGGTTGTGATTGTTGACGATACCGTATTTTGGCGGTACATGCCAACGGTAATATTGGGGGATTTCCGATCCAGTGTGGGTCAGAGGCATTTAAATTATGATGATACAACAAGGCATGATCGCCTTGTACAACCACTAATTCATTGTTATCAATACGCTTATCCGCGACAAACCAAGGTTCGCCTGAGTTACTAAAGCCACCACCAATCTCTAAGCCCTTGCGTTGACCCATCGTATAGAACGCCAAACCCTCATGATGCTTGATAAATTGACCATCTTGATCAACAATATCGCCTTGTTGTTTAGGTAAGTAGGTTTGTAAAAATTCTGAAAAATTGCGTTCCCCAATAAAGCAAATACCGGTTGAATCTTTTTTATCTGCGGTGACAAAACCATTTTCTGTGGCAATTTGTCGCACCTCATCTTTGTTGATTTCACCGAGTGGAAATAAGCTCTTTGAGAGTTGATTTTGGTTGAGCAAGTGTAAAAAATAACTTTGATCTTTGTTATTATCAAGCCCAGTTTGTAATTGGTAAATACCCTTGTCTTCATGGATTCTTGCATAATGACCCGTGGCAATTTTGTCTGCGCCTAAGGATAGGGCGTGCTCTAAGAAAACCTTAAATTTAATCTTTTGATTGCACAGAACATCAGGGTTTGGCGTGCGACCTTTTTTGTGTTCTTTGAGAAAATGATCAAAGACATCGTCCCAATAATCAGCTGAAAAGTTAATGGTATGAAGTTTAACACCCAGTTTGTCAGCCACTTTTTGTGCATCGGATAAATCTTGCTCTGCTGTGCAAACGCCATCGGTGTCGTCCTCTTCCCAGTTTTTCATAAACAAGGCTTCGACTTCATAGCCTTGTTCTAATAACATGAGTGTGGCAACAGAAGAATCAACCCCACCAGAAAGACCAACAATGATTTTCATCGGATTATTCAAAGAGTTCGTAAGCTTGCACAATGCGCTGAACTAGCTTATGCCTTACAACATCTCTAGAATGAAAATGACAAAATGAAATCCTAGATTCATTTTCTAACACCTTCATGGCGTGCAACAATCCTGACTGGCTTGGTCTGGCAATGTCAATTTGAGTAACATCGCCAGTGATTACCATCTTTGAACCAAAACCCATACGCGTTAAAAACATCTTCATTTGTTCTGTGGTGGTGTTTTGAGCTTCATCCAAAATAATAAAAGCTTCGTTCAGAGTTCGGCCACGCATAAAAGCAAGTGG